>JAOPVF010000400.1 GCA_025963195.1 Mycobacterium sp.
TCGCACGCCCTCATCGGCGGCATCGTCGGCGCCATGCTCGCCGCCGTCGGCGGCCACGGCGTGATCTGGAAGGGCCTGGTCTCCACCGTGCTCATCCCCGCCGCGCTAGCGCCGTTCATCGCCGGGCTGGTCGCGACCATCGGCACGTGGCTGGTGTACCGCGCGGTGAAGGGCGTGCCAGAGGCGCGAACAGACAGGGGCTTCCGCTATGGCCAGATCGGGTCGGCATCGCTGGTCTCGTTGGCGCACGGCACCAACGACGCACAGAAGACGATGGGCGTGATCTTCCTGGCCCTGATCTCCTACGGCGCCGCGAGCAAGACCGACACGCTGCCCCCGTTCTGGGTCATCCTGTCGTGCGCCGCTGCCATCGCGGCGGGCACCTACCTCGGCGGCTGGCGCGTCATCCGCACCCTTGGCAAGGGCCTGGTCGAAATCAAGTCCCCCCAGGGCATGGCCGCCGAAACCTCCTCGGCCGCAATCATTCTGCTGTCCAGCCACTTTGGCTACTCGCTGTCCACCACGCACGTCGCCACCGGATCGATCCTGGGCAGCGGCGTCGGCAAGCCCGGCGCCGAGGTGCGCTGGGGCGTGGCAGGCCGGATGGCGGCCGCATGGCTGATCACCCTGCCGTCGGCGGCCCTCGTCGGCGCGGTCACCTACTTCATCACTCACCTCATCGGCGGATACGCCGGTGCGGCGGTGGGCTTCCTGCTGCTGGTCGTAGCGGCCGGCGCCATCTGGCTGCAGTCGCGCAAGGCACCGATCGACAGCAAGAACGTCAACGACGAGTGGGAGGGCAGCCTGACGGCGGGCACCAGCGAGAAGGCTCCCGCCCCCGGCCAGTCCGACAAGGCCGAGTCCACCCCCGCCATCTGAGCCATCCGAACCCAAGACCGAAAGGCCAAATATCGTGAATGGCTGGATCAACCCCACCGCCGTCTTTCAGATCATCGTCGCCGGCCTGATCATCGGCGCCGGACTACCCGCACTGTTCTCCATCGGGGTGCGGCTCAACGCCGAGGGCGTCGGCGTAATCTCGCATGACGGTGCGCCCCCGCAGAAGAACCCAGCGCTCAACGCGCTGAGCTGGGTGCTCTTCGCCGTCGTGTTTGCCGCGGTGATCATCGGCGTGCTATTCATCGCTCGCGACTTCATCGCCCACAACACCGGCCTGTACCTTCTCGGTGCACCGCACAAGAAGTAAGATCGCACGAACGCTCGAGACCGTGGCGATCGATGCAGCCCGAAGAACCACCTGGAAGTTGACGTTGTGAACCGATTTCTCGCCAAGATCGTGGCGTGGGTGAACGCCGGCTACCCCGAAGGCGTGCCAGGACCCGACCGAGTGCCACTGCTGGCGTTGCTCACGCCGCGACTTTCCAACGACGAGGTCAAGACCGTCGCGCAGGGCTTGATCGACAAGGGCGAGTTCGACCACGTCGACATCGGCGTGCTGATCACCCAGTTGACCGACGAACTTCCGAGACCCGACGACATCGAACGGGTGCGGGCGCGGTTGGCCGCGAAGGGCTGGCCGCTCGACGATCCGCGTGATGCGGCCGACGAGACGGGCTCGGCATAGCTTCACTTCGCGCACTGGTCATTCCTGAACTCCCTTCGACGCTGTCCCTTCTGACGGCGTTGGAGGGAGTTCTCGATGGCCAGGAGCCGGCCATGCTGCCGGTGCCTGCCGACGACGAACGCCAAGCCGAGCTCTTGACCACGTCACTGCGGGTCGGCGAGGACATCGACGACGACATCGCGATCGTCGTATCGACTTCGGGCACAACGGGAGTGCCGAAGGGCGCCATGCTCACCGCCGCAGCACTGGTCGCCAGCGCATCGGCCACCCACGACAGGCTTGGCGGACCCGGCAGCTGGTTGTTGGCGTTGCCCGCCTACCACGTCGCAGGCCTGCAGGTACTGGTGCGCAGCGCACTCGCGGGCACCACGCCGGTCTCCATCCCACCGAGCTTCGACGTCGCTGAATTGCCCTCCGCCGTAGCGGCATTGGGCACCGGGCGGCGGTACGCCTCGTTGGTCGCCGTGCAACTGGACAACGCGCTGCGTGACGCGGCCGCCGCCGCGGCGCTGGCCGAGCTGGACGCGGTGCTGATCGGTGGAGGACCCATGCCTGCCGCCATCGCGGAAAGGGCTGCCGCCGCGGGTATCTCGGTGGTGCGTACGTACGGCATGAGCGAGACCGCAGGCGGTTGCGTATACGACGGCGTGCCACTCGACGGGGTCGAGTTACGCATCGACGACGGCCGCGTCGTCCTCGGGGGCGAGACGATGGCCAAGGGCTACCGCAATCCGGTGGACCCGGACCCGTTCGTCGAACCGGGCTGGTTCCGTACCGACGACGTTGGTGCCCTTGACGATTCGGGCGCACTGCGAGTACTTGGCCGCATCGACGACGCCATCAGCACCGGCGGCCTGACCGTACTTCCGCAGCTCGTCGAGGCCGCGCTCGCCACTCATCCCAAGATCGCGGACTGCGCCGTGTTCGGCGTCCCCGACGAACGGCTCGGGCAGCGGGTCGCCGCCGCGATCGTGTTGGCCGGGAACTCGGTGGCGCCGACGGTCGCCGAGCTGCGCGCACACGTCGCGACCACCCTCCACGCCACCGCCGCACCACGCGACGTGCACGTCGTCGATGAGCTCCCCCGCCGTGGCATCGGCAAGTTGGACCGAAAAGAGCTCGCCGCGCGGTTCGCGCACGGCGCATGATGAAGGTCATGCGCCGTGAAGTGACCACCGTCGAGGATCTCCGCGAGATCGTCGGACAGCCCATTGCCGCCGTCGCCAACAAGGTGAAGACCAGCCTGTCCGAGGCTCAGCAGGACTGGCTCTCGCACTCGCCCTTGGGATTTGTCGCCACGGTGGGCGCCGACGGCCGGGTCGACGTCTCCCCCAAGGGCGACCCACCTGGCTTCGTGCACATCATCGACGACACCACGATCGCCTTCCCCGAGCGGCCAGGCAACAAGCGGGTCGACGGCTACCTCAACGTGCTGCAGCGCCCGCACGTCGGCACGGTGTTCCTGATCCCGGGGCGCGGTGACACGCTGCGGATCAACGGCACTGCACGAATCATGGCCGACGCGGACTACTTCGACGCGCTGATCGTCGATGGCAAGCGGCCCATCCTGGCCCTGGAGATCGCCGTCGAAGAAGTGTTCTTCCACTGCGCCAAGGCATTTCTGCGATCCGACGCGTGGAAGCCGGAGACGTGGAACCCCACCGCCGTGCCGACGGTCGCACAGCTCGCCAAGGCCATCAAGCCGGACGTCAGTGACGAAGAGCTGCAGAAGTACTACAGCGAAGAGAACCTGCGCAAGATCCTGTACTAGGGCCGCGAGCGTGCGCGAAGTGCTGGCGTTTCGCGGCGTGTCGAGGGACGAACACGCGCACTCGCGCAAAAGGGGCAAACGGTCGAGGGTTTGGAAGTTACGGAACCGGTAATTCTGATCAACGGAAGAACGGTCTTCCTCGAATGATCGGAGAAACGATGATCGTCCTCGGTGTAATCCTGCTTCTGATCGGCTACTTCACCGGACTGTCGATCCTGTACACGATCGGCGGAATCCTGCTGATCATCGGCGTGGTGTTGTGGATCCTTGGTGCCGTCGGACGGCCCGTCGGAGGCAGAAAAGTCTGGTTCTAGTGCATGACCCCGACGCCGCGTCGGTAAGCCCACTGGTACGACGTGCCGCGGCATGGTCCTGGCGATTGCTGGTGATCCTTGCCGCGGCCGTCGTGCTGTTGGATGTGCTACGCCGGTTCGGGCTCGTCGTGGTGCCGGTTGCCCTGGCCTTGATGCTGGCGGCGATGCTGTTGCCCGCGGTCGACTTCCTCGATCGCTACGGCGCGGCCCGTGGTGGCGCCGTGGCCTTCGTGGTAATCCTCGGCCTCTCGGTCTTCGTCGGGATTCTGGCGTTCGTCATCAGCCAGTTCGTCGACGGCCTTCCCGGTCTGGTCGAACAGGTGACGAACAGCATCGACACCCTCCGCAACTGGCTCATCGACGGCCCGATCCACCTCAGCCGCGACCAGATCAACCACGCAGGCGATTCGGTCATCAAGTCGCTCAACGACCATCAGACGCAATTGACCAGCGGTGCGGTCTCGACGGCAGGAACCGTCGCCGAGCTCGTCACCGGCGGGTTGCTCACCTTCTTCACGGTGATCTTCTTCCTCCTCGGCGGGCGCAACATCTGGGAGTTCGTCACGCGCGTCGTACCCACCGACGCACGCGCGCGGGTCCGCGAGGCGGGAGCGGCAGGCTTCCACTCCCTTGCGGGGTACGCGCGGGCCACCTTCCTGGTGGCCCTGGTCGATGCGTTCGGCATCGGAATCGGCTTGGCCATCATGGGAATTCCCCTTGCGCTGCCGCTTGCCTCGCTGGTGTTCCTCGGCGCATTCGTCCCCGTGGTGGGCGCCGTGGTCGCCGGGTTCCTTGCCGTCATCGTGGCGCTACTCGCGAAGGGTTTCATCTTCGCGGCCATCACGCTCGGGCTGATCATCGCGGTGATGCAGTTGGAGGCGCACGTGCTGCAGCCGCTGGTGATGGGCAGGGCCGTGTCGATCCATCCCCTCGCCGTCGTGCTTGGCATCACGGCGGGCAGCGTGCTGGCCGGTATCGTCGGCGCCCTACTGGCCGTGCCGATCATCGCCTTCCTCAACAGCTTCGTCCGCGTATTGATGGCGCCGAACCCCGCCGCCCGCGGCGAAGCGCTCAGGGAAGAAGACGGTCCGCTGCTCGACGCGGACGTCGACGAAACCTAGCCGGGCGACGGTCGGCGAACGACCTTCACGGTCTTCAACTCTGGATCGGCCGGGTCGGGCAGATTCATCCCCGCCTCGAGCCCCGATCGCAGGTAGTCGAGGACCGCATCGTTGAGCCGCTCCCCGGGCACCACGGCCGGTATGCCGGGTGGATAGGGCGTGATCTGCTCGGCGGCAATTCGCCCGCTGGCCTTCTCCAGCGGCACGTCTTCGGTCTCGCCGAAGAAGGCGTCGCGGGGTAGCTCGACGGTCTCCAACTCCAGCTCCGACGGAGAGGGCAGCCGGATGGCCGGTGGCGGTTCGAAGTCGGCGGCAGCGCGGCGCCACGCCGACATGCCGTCGATCAGACGCCGCGCGCTGTCCGCATCGTCTGCGAACGACAGAGTGGCCAAGATGCGGCGGTGGTCGGTCATGCCCATGTCGATCTGACGGTGCTCTCGCAGCCAGTCGGCCGCCTGGTAGCCGGACGTTCCGGTTGCGGCGACGTCCATCAACACCTGCATCCGGTCCAAGTCGTGGGAGGCCTCGACGCCAAGTAGTTCGTCGTCGAGCACGTCCACGTCGTCGATCGTTTCGAGGTCCCGTCGCAAACCGTCGGCGAGATCCAATGCGGCGCCGAGCAATTCGCTGCCGCGTTGCACCATCTGCCTGCGCCACCCGTCGATCGCCGAGTACACCAGCACGTTGGGACTGGTGGTCATGAGGAGATCCGCACACGCCGACAACCGGTCCTTGTCGACGAGGTCGCCCTGCAGGTGGAACACCGAGCCCTGCTCGAAACCGGCGCCCATCTTGTGCACGCTGACCACGCAGACGTCGGCTCCCGCGTCCATGGCCCACGTGGGCAGGTCATCGTGGAAGGGTAGGTGGGCACCCCAGGCCTCGTCGACGATGAGCGGCTTTCCGCGGTCGTGGCACACCTTGGCGATGCCGACCAGGTCGGCGCACGTTCCGTACGGACTGGGGCTCACGATCAGCGCGCCGGCCGCGTCGGGATGGCGCTGCCACGTCTCCTCAACCTGCTCCGGTGACGGCGGATGCGAGAAGTGCCGATCGGTGTCCCAGCGCGGGGTGATCCACCGCGCCTGCACACCCGACAAGATCAGGCCGGCGACGACGGACTTGTGGCTGTCCCGCCCCACCAGCAGGCTGCCGTCCCCGCCGGCGACGGCCATCATCGCCGCCTTCACCGAAAGGGAGCTGCCACAAGTCGAGAACCACGCGACGTCCGCGCCGACGGCCTCGGCCATCAGGTCCTCGGCCCGCTTCAAGTACCCGTTGCTGGTGCGGCGATCGTCGAGGCCGCCGCTGGCCAGTACGTCGTCGTGGAACGGTTCGTGGCCGAGCACGTCGAGCACCCGTCCATCGGTGCCTCGGCCCTGGCGGTGTCCCGGTGGACTGAAGCCGTATCGGCCGGCCTTGTGGTAGTCGTCGAGCGCATCGAGGAACGGGGCTTCGGATTGGTCCATGCTCCCGGGATACCCGTGGATGCTCGTTTCAACATCAACGGCGTGGGTACTTCGGCAGTGCCCTTCGGACGGCGTTGGAGGAGTCATGCGCGTTGCGTTTCATGCCGAGCTCGACCGGTTGGCAGCCGAGTTGGGCGACATGTGCGAATTGGTTGCCGACATCATGCAGTGCGCCACGGCCGCACTGGTGCACGCCGATCTGGGGCCTGCGAAACAGGTCACCCTCGATCTTCAGCGCCTCGACAAGTTGAACGGCCGCGTCAGCGATCGTGCGTTCGCGCTGCTGGCCCTGCAGGCGCCGGTGGCTCACGACCTGCGAGTAGTGGTCTCCGCGATACAGATCGCCGCCGACGCCGACCGGATGGGCGGCCTGGCGGCCAACGTCGCCAAGGTCGCCCGTCGACACCACCCGGAGAAGGCCGTGCCCGCGGAAGCCATCGACCACTTCGCCGAGATGGGCCGGATAGCCGTCGAGCTCGCCAACTGCCTGCACACCGCCGTCCTCACCGGCGACGTGGAGCTGGCACGCCGGATCCGCGACGACGACGCCGTGATGGAGGGCCTCCACGCCCACCTGTTCGCCCTGGCCAGCGATGGCCGGTGGACACACGGATCGGCCGCGGCAGCCGACATGATCCTGCTCGGACGGTTCTACGGCCGATTCGCCGACCACGCGGCGGAGATCGCGCGCCGGATCGTGTTCCAGGCGCACGGACAGGAGCCGCGGCGGTAACGGCTCTGCTCGACCTGGGGTTGGCGTCGATCGCATGCCGGTGAACGGGAGCATTCTGCGCGCGCTCGCGAAACAGGCGAAATCCCTTGCACCACTTCCGTTTCAGTGGTCACAAACCGGTCATTCTTGTCGGTGGGTCGAACTAGTGTTCGAGTCATGCAGGCGCAGGAGGTTCTTGCGAAGGTCGCCGCGGTGCGCGCCGCCTACGAAGAGCTGACCGCCTGCGCCGTGGACACCCTGACCCGCGACGAACTGCTGCGGGAGATGGATGAGCTGGAGGCGCTGGCCTGTCAACTGCCCACCCAACACCACCGCATGCTGGCCCGACTGCAAGCCCAAGCCACCCCGAAGGAGTTGGGGGCCAAGTCGTGGCGTGACGTGCTGATGATCCGCTGGCGCCTGTCGGCCGCCGAGGCCAACCGCCGCCTCACCGACGCCGCGCTGCTCGGGCCGCGCCACGGGTTGTCGGGTGAGCCGTTGGCGCCGGTGCTGGCCGGCACCGCCACCGCCCAAGCGTTGGGGCTGATCACCGAAGAGCACGTCGAAGTGATCCGCAAAGGCATCGCGCGGCTGCCCGGCTTCGTCGACACCGCCACCCGCGTCGGCATCGAAGTCGACTGGGTCCGCGCCGCCGTCGGCACCGGCCCCAAACAGCTTGGGGACACGGTGGCGCGCACCCTGTTCCTACTCGATCAAGACGGGCCCGTCCCCGACGACGCCGAACGCGCCCGCCGCCGCGGCGTGGCGAAGGGACCGCAACACCCCAACGGAATGATCGACCTCAACGCGCGACTCACCCCGGCGGCGTGGGCGATCTTCGAAGCCCTGTTCGCCAAGTACGCCGCCCCAGGCATGTGCAACCCCGCCGACGAGCACCCCTGCACCACCGGAACCCCCACCCAAGAACAGATCGACCGCGACACCCGCACCGTGGAGCAACGCCGCCACGACGCGCTGGCCTTCATCGGCCGCCACGCCCTCGACAAGGACCAACTCGGCCAGCACAACGGACTGCCGGCCACGATCATCGTGCGCACCACCCTGCAAGACCTCGAATCCCGTGCCGGGATCGGCGTCACCGGTGGCGGCACCCTGCTACCCATCAGCGACGTGCTGGCCCTGGCCGCCCGCGCCGACACCCACCACTACCTCGCCGTGTTCGACCGGGCCACCGGCTCCGCGCTGGATCTGTTCCGGGCGCGGCGCACCGCCTCGGTCGCGCAGCGGATCATGTTGATCGCCCGTGACGGGGGCTGCACCAAACCGCACTGCACCGTACCCGCCTACGGCACCCAGGCTCATCACGCCGCCCTCGACTGGACCCACGGCGGGCTAACCAACGTCGATGACCTCGGCCTGGCCTGCGGGCCCGACAATCGGATGGTCGGGCCCGAGGGCTGGCGCACCCGCCTCAACGACCACCACGACGTCGAATGGATCCCACCCCCGCATCTGGACACCGGACAAACTCGCATCAACCACTACCACCGACCCGAAGAACTGCACCCACCCCCCATTGATGCGTGGGCGCCGCAGCAGGCGGCCGCGTCCGACGATGCCTGGGTTCTCGACGACCCGTGGGCCACCGACGAGTCGGCGATCAACGGCGACAACGCGACTCACCAATCCGGTGACCCAGACCCGCCGGACGGCAAGGCGGCCTAACGCCCTCGCCGATCCGACGAACAAGGCCATGTGACTCGAATCAGAAATCTCCTTCGATGCGGTTGCTCTCCACCTTGGATACGGTGTTGCCGTTCGCGTCGAGAAGTCGTGCGCCGACGTAGGTTTCGTCGATGCCACCGTCACCGATGTTTTCGAATGTCCCGTTGTCCTCGTCCAACTGGGCGTGGGTCAGCGCGGTGGCGCGTTCGAAGTGCAACCCGTCGGGCGCCGCGAAAAGCGCGGTGGGGGCCAGGGGACCGGCCAGCAGGTCGTCGTCGTTGGTGTCGTCGCGGCAGTATCTCAGCGCGATGGTGTAGTTGCCGTGGTTGATGGTGTCCTGTGCTGCAGCTTGACTCATCGAAACCAAACCGTCGACGTAGACGACCTGCTCCATGAAGTTGCCGCCAGGAGAACGTGTCGAGTCACTCACCGCCATGCGGATCGAGCTCGACATTGCCAGCGTGGGCGGACCGGCGTGCGCCAGAGCCGGTGGTAGCACGACGCCGACAGTCAGTGAGAAAGCGGCAGTTTTGACCGCCGGGTGATTCATGGACATGGTGCTATCCCTCGCGTTCGGTGGGGTGTTCGCGTGCGGAGATCGGCGTCGTCCACGATGTCCGTTCACAGTGAATACGCAGGCGGCCGGTGAAAGGTTCAGGCATCGCCGGTGGATGGGTCGATGACCGAGCCCACCAGGATGACCGAGCCCACCAGATGGATGGCGTCAGCGGGCAGGCCGGCAGCTGGCCGAAATCGCCCGCGCAGCTGTCGAGTTGACCTACAGCCAGCGGTTGCGCCGGAACGTGGTGTAGAGGACGGCGCACACCGTCGCCATCACCAGCAACACCGCCGGATAGCCCCACACTTGGTGAAGCTCCCACATGTGGTCGAAGTTCATGCCGTAGATGCCTGCCAGCGCCGTCGGCACCGCGGCGATCGCGACCCACGCCGAGATCTTGCGCATGTCGAGGTTCTGCTGCATGGACACCTTGCCGACGGCCGCCTGCACCAGCGAGCTGAGCATCTCGTCGTAGCTGGCGATCCGGTCGGCGGCTTGGGTGTTGTGGTCGAGAACGTCGCGCATGTAGCGCCTCACCTCCTTGGAGATGAGGTCGTTGTGGTCGGTTCCCATCCGCTGCAGCGCGAGCGTCAACGGGGTGACCGCCCTGCGTAGCTCGACGACTTCTCGCTTCATCATGTAGATGTGCTCGATGTCGGTCTCACTGTTCGGTGAGAAGACGTTCTCCTCCATGGCGTCGATGTCGGTTTCGACGAGATCGGTGACGTCGAGGTAGGCGTCGACGACGTGATCGGCGATCGCGTGCATGACGGCGTAGGGTCCCAACGCGCAATTGGCGGGCGCGGAGTCCATCTGCTTGCGCACTCCGGCAAGACCGCCGTGGTCGCCGTGCCTGACGGTGACCACGAAGTCGGGCCCGACGAAGATCATGATCTCGCCGGTCTCCACGATCTCGCGTGCCAGCGCCACCGATTCGTGCTCGACGTAGTTCACGGTCTTGAGCACCAGGAACAACGTGTGGTCGTAGCGCTCCAGCTTGGGCCGCTGGTGGGCGTGCACCGCGTCCTCAACGGCCAGCTCGTGCAGGCCGAAGACGTCTGCCACGGCCTGCATCTGGTGCTCGTCGGGTTCGTGCAAGCCGATCCAGACGAACGCCGTGGTGCCGACCTCTTCGAGTTCACGCACCTTGGTCAGGGCGGCAGCGTGCGTGTACTTGCCGGGGAGTCGAATGCCGTCGGCGTAGACGCCGCAGTCGACCATTGCACGGGCGACGGGCACGTGGATCGACTGGGCGTTGACCGTGGGCTCTCGGCGAACCGCAGGGCGCAACATCGAAGGTTGCAATGCTCGGAACGACGGCATGCGCGGACCTCCCCTCGGCGGGCGAAGAAGCCCCGTCGGGGCCGAATCGAACGTTGAAATGGTACGCCCAAACGCTGGCAACGCTCTGTTGGTCGATCCATTCGCGACTGGCCAACCCGGCCGAACGAGCCAATGCAGTGAAGTACCCTGGCGCCGTGACTGAAGCGGTGCGGACACCCCAAGTCGTCATCGATGACGCAGAGATATTCGAAGCCCACGAGGGTGGCAAGCTCTCGGTCGAGCTGAAGGCGCCGTTGGACACCCAGCGGGCGCTCTCGATCGCCTACACGCCGGGCGTCGCCCAGGTCAGTCGTGCCATCGCGACCGATCACACGCTGGCGAAGAAGTACACCTGGGCCAACCGGCTGGTCGCAGTGATCAGCGACGGCACGGCGGTCCTCGGCCTCGGTGACATCGGCCCCGCTGCCTCCCTCCCGGTGATGGAGGGCAAGAGCGCGCTGTTCAAGACGTTCGGCGGCCTGGACTCCATTCCGATCGTGTTGGACACGAAGGATCCCGACGAGATCGTCGAGACGATCATCCGACTGCGCCCCACGTTCGGCGCGGTCAACCTCGAGGACATCTCGGCCCCCCGCTGCTTCGAGATCGAGCGGCGCGTGATCGAGGCACTGGACTGCCCGGTCATGCACGACGATCAGCACGGAACCGCGATCGTCGTGCTCGCTGCGCTGCTGGGCGCCACAAAGGTGCTCGATCGCGACATGCACACGCTGAAGGTGGTGATGTCGGGCGCTGGCGCTGCCGGTATCGCCTGCTCGAACATCTTGCTGGCCAAGGGGATCACCGACATCACCGTGCTGGACAGCCAGGGCATTCTGCACGCCGGACGCCAGGACATGAACCCCTTCAAGGAGGAGCTGGCCGCCAGGACCAACCCGCGCGGGCTCACCGGTGGCATGGCAGAGGCACTACATGGCGCCGACGTCTTCATGGGCGTCTCGGCCGGGTTGGTTCCAGAGGAACTCATCGCGACCATGGCGCCGGGCGGGATCGTGTTCGCGATGTCGAATCCGGACCCCGAGATCCACCCCGACGCGGCACGCAAGTACGCGGCCGTCGTGGCCACCGGCCGCAGCGACTTCCCGAACCAGATCAACAACGTGCTGGCGTTCCCAGGGGTGTTCCGCGGTGCGCTGGACGCAGGTGCGCGCCGCATCACCGAGAACATGAAGGTAGCCGCTGCCGAGGCGATCTTCTCCGTCGTCGGCGACGACCTCGCCGTCGACCACATCGTGCCAAGCGCGCTGGATCCGCGGGTCGGTCCGGCCGTTGCGGCTGCGGTGGCTGCGGCGTCGAAGGCCTGAGCCGCGCGATGCGCCGACTGGCGGTCGCGCTCGTTGCGCTACTCGTCGTCGGCTGCGGGGGACGGGCTGGGGAGCCGTCGGTCGCGGTCGGCGCGGGCGATGGTCCCGAGTCGGCACTGCTGGCGCAGGTCTATGCGGCGGCGCTGCGGTACTACGGCAGCCCCGCGCACGTCGAGTCGAGCCACGATCCGGTGGCCGATCTCGACACCGGCGACGTCACGGTGGTGCCGGGATTCACCGGGCGACTGCTGACGCGCTTCGATCCGGATGCCACGGCACGCGCCGACGAGCAGGTGTACCGGTCGATGATCTCGGCGTTGCCGGAGGGCGTCGGTGCCGGCGACTACACGCAGTCCGCGCAGGACAAGCCCGCCCTGGCCGTCACCGATGCGACGGCGGGTGCCTGGAAGCGGCGCGACGTCACGGCCCTGGTGGCCCACTGTGGCGAGCTCGAGGTCGGCGCCGTCAAGGGCGCAACCATCCCCGCCACGGTCGGCGCTTGCCGGATGCCTGCGGCGCGCGAATTCCCTGACACCGCAACGCTATTCGCATCGCTGCGATCGGGTCAGGTGACCGCCGCCTGGACGTCGACCGCCGCGCCGAACCTGCCCGACGACGCCGTCGTGCTGTCCGACCGCACGTCGCTGGTCCGCGCCGAGAACGTGGTCCCGCTGTACCGGCGCAACGAGTTGGGCGAGCAAGAGGTGCTCGCGCTCAATGAGATCGCAGGCGAACTCGACACTGGGGCACTCGCCGACATGCGGCGTCAGATCGCCGAGGGCAAGGAGCCGGGTGCGGTGGCGGGCGCCTGGTTGGACGCCCACCCCCTTGGCCACTAGCTGGCCTCCCGCGAGCGTCAGTGCACTGGCGGCATCAGCTTTGACGTCACCGTGGAGAAGAGTCGCTGGTAGCCCGAGCCGGTGAGCCGGACGATCAGATCGAGGGCCTTGGCATCGGGGCCGACGAGCACACGCGCCCTGTTCTTGCGGACGGCTTCCAGAATGATCTTCGCGGCCCGCTCGGGCGAAGTCTTTGCCAGCGTCTTATCGAACACCTTCGCGAGTTCCTTGGGATCGATGCCTTCGGCAGCCGTGGCATTGCGCGCGATTGCGGTCTTGATGCCGCCGGGGTGCACCGTCGTAACCTTCACCGGACGCTTGCCCGCGATCATCTCCTGGCGCAGTGCCTCGGTGAAGCCCCGCACCGCGAACTTGGCCGAGTTGTAGGCCGCCTGGCCGGGCACGGAGAACAGTCCGAAGAGGCTCGAGACGTTGACGACGTGGCCGTCGCCGGACTCGATGAGGTGCGGAAGGAAGGCCTTCGTACCGTTGACGACGCCCCAGAAGTCCACGTCCATGACCCGCTCGATGTCTTTGTACTGGCTGACCTCGATGTCACCGGTGAACGCGATGCCTGCGTTGTTGTAGATCTGGTTGACCTTGCCGAAGTGCGCCTTGACGGCGTCGGCGTACAGCTCGAACGCCTCGCGCTCGGTGACGTCCAGCCGGTCCGCCTTGACCGGCGCGCCGATGGCCTTCAGGCGCTCCTCGGTGACGGCCAGTCCCTCGGTGTCGACGTCGCTGATCGCCACCTTGGCGCCGGAGCGCCCCAGTTCGACCGCCAGCGCCTGCCCGATGCCCGACCCTGCGCCCGTGACGACCACGACCTTGCCGGCGAAGCCCTGCATGTGCACTCCCTGTTGTTTGACGCGTGTTGAGTGAGTGTCAGGCTAGCCGATACCGCTGGTCCCGGATACACCGCCCGCGAGCGCGCGCAGAATACGGTCGCCCAGCGGCGTGTCGGGGTACAAACACGCGCGCTCGCGGAAGGGGGGCAACCCAGGCCTAGGTCGGCGCGAAGGCCTCGTCGAGGATCTCCTGCTGCTCGACGGCGTGCACCTTCGAGCTGCCCGACGACGGCGCCGACATGGCCCGCCGCGAGATCCGCTTGATGCCCGTCAGCTTGTCCGGCAGCAGTTCGGGCAACGAGAGCCCGAACGTCGGCCACGCGCCCTGGTTGGCAGGTTCTTCCTGAACCCAGCAGAACTGCTCGGCGTTCGGATACTCATCGAGCGTCGCGGCAAGGCGTCGCCTGGGCAGCGGGTAGAGCTGCTCGACCCGGACGATCGCGACGTCGTCGCGGTTGTCCTTGTGCTTGCGGGCGACCAGGTCGTAGTAGATCTTGCCGCTGGTCAGCAGGATCCGCTTCACCTTCGAGCGGTCGCCGTCGCCGTCCTCATACGTCGCCTCCTCCAGGATCGAGCGGAACTTCTGCTCGGTGAAGTCGCGGATGTCGCTGACGGCGGCCTTGTTGCGAAGCATCGACTTCGGGGTGAAGACGATCAGCGGGCGGTGGATCCCATCCATGCCGTGCCGACGCAACA
>JAOPVF010000405.1 GCA_025963195.1 Mycobacterium sp.
CCGACCGCCATCCCGGGGTGTCGGTCGCGATCAGCGAGTACGAACCCATCGAGGCGTTCGCGCTCCTCGCCGACGACGACCTCGACCTGGCCTTGACCTACGACTACAACTTGGCGCCTGCGGGCCCGGGTCCGTCCCTCGACACCGTTCCCTTGTGGTCGATCCCGTGGGGCCTCGGCGTTCCCGACGACGAGCCCGACCGGCCGCCGGACGTATCCGGGTACTACGACCGCAGCTGGATCGTGAACTCACGCAACACCGCCGACGAGGATGCGGTCCGCACGCTGGGTGCCCTCGCGGGTTTCATGCCGCGGATTGCGCATCAGATCGACAGCCTGGAGCTCGCCGAAGACCTCATCGTTGCGGGGTACGGCGTCGGGTTGCTGCCCGTCGGCAGGCCCACGGGCAGGGGCGTGAAGGTGGTTCCGCTGTCCGACCCGGCAGTGGTCCTCACCGCATACGCGGTCACCCGGATCGGTCGCGCCACGTGGCCCCCGCTGCGCGCCGTGCTCGACCGGCTACGCCCACCGCCGGGTCCGCTGCCGCAACCGGGATGGCCGCGTCCTGCCGCAGGCGAGTGACGCCCGCTCCTCAGGCGGCGTCGGTCCGCCGCCGGTGACGCTTGCGGGTGTCGGTCGACCACAGGTGGCCGCAGCCGGGGCACTGAAGGTGCACGATCATGCCCTGATTGCTCAACAGGTATTGCCAATGCGTATCGCAGTTGCGCGCAGTCGAGCAGTCGTCGCAGCCGCGGCCGAGCAGGCAACTCGGGCACTGCAACCAGGCACGCCGCGACCGGTCGGCAGTCGGGTCAATCGGCAACACGGCTGGCCGATCGGTCGGGCAGCACGCCTGCTGCGACCAGTTCGTCGTAGATGCGTTGCTGCTCGGCGTCGAGGTCGGCGTAGAGCATGTCGTACGCCTGCTCCTCCTCGGCGAGGACCGCGACGGGGTCCCAGTCGGGACCGATCGCGGCGAGCACCGCGCCGCGGCGACGAACTTCGTCCAGCGTCAAGTCATATGCGAAATCGAGGTTGGCCATGCAGGCGCTCCCAGGGGATCGTCGAACTAGTGAGGCGAGGATCATCCGACTCGTCGACGATCGCAATGACCCACGTCACGTCTCCGGCCGGAGATTCGTCACACCGCGCTACCCGACGGTCACTGCCCCTCGGTCAACGTCTGCACGCTGCGATACCGCTCCACCACGTCGGGCGTCGGATCTCCCGTGTAGGTCACGGTCGCGCCCACCGACCACGACGGTGGCGCATCGGCCCCGGACAATGTCCACGCCGCCTGCCGGGCCGCGCCGCGCGCGACGTACTCCCCCGGTGTCGGTACGTGCACCGGCATGCCAAGGATTACCGGGGCGATCCGCCGGACCGCCTCCGAGCGTGCGCCGCCACCGACCAGGATCACGCGTTCGACGTGCACCCCCTGTTCGGTGATCCGGTCGACGCAATAGGCCATCGAGCTGAGAAGCCCCTCGACAGCGGCTCGGGCGACGTTGGCGGGCAACAGATTTCGCGTCGTCACGCCATGTAGCGCACCGGCGGCATCGGGCAGGTTGGGCGAACGTTCGCCATCGAAGTACGGCACCAGAACGAGCCCTTCGGCGCCGGCTGGCGCCGTCAGTGCGAGGCGGTCGAGTTCATCGAAGTCCACCCCGAGCATGGTCGCGACGGCGGCCAGCACCGGAGCACCGTTGAGGGTGCAGACCAGCGGTAGCTGCCTGCCGGTCGCGTCGGCGAATCCCGCCACCAGACCCGAGGCGTCGTGCGGCGCGGCGTCACCGACGGCGCTCACCACCCCGGAGGTGCCCAGTGACACCACGCAGTCCCCCGGCTCCGCGCCGATGCCGAGCGCCGCGGCGGCGTTGTCACCTGCGCCGGGTCCGAGGACCGCGCCCGTGGCGGTCTGCCCCGCCGCCCGGTTCGGCCCGAGGACCTCGGGCAGGTGCGGGTTGCGGCCACGGAGGGCGAGCATCAGAAGGTCCGGGTGGTACTCATCGCCATCGGCCGCGAAGTAACCGGTGCCGCTGGCGTCGCTGCGGTCGGTGCACAGATCGGCGACGTCGGTGGCCTGCGCCAGTCGCCAGGTGAGCCAGTCGTGCGGTAGGCACACCGCGGCCGTTGCGTCCGCGTTCCTCGGCTCGGTGTCGGCCAGCCAACGGAGCTTGGCGGCGGTGATCGCCGCGACCGGCACCACCCCGACCCGCTTCGCCCACTCCTCCGGGCCGCCAAGTTCGGTGACCAGGTCGGCCGCCGCCCCACTCGACCGCGTGTCGTTCCAGAGCAGGGCATCCCGCACCACCGTGCCCGACGCGTCCAGGCAGATCATGCCGTGCTGCTGGGCGCCGACGGAGATCGCCGCCACGTCGTCGAGCCCACCGGCGGCGGCGGCCGCGGCCTGCAAGGCCGACCACCACCGCACGGGGTCGACCTCGGTGCCGCCGGGGTGCGGTTCCGACCCCGCGCGCACCGTCTCGCCGGTGTCGGCGTCGCAGACCACCACCTTGCAGGACTGGGTCGACGAATCGATTCCCGCGACGAGCGTCACGCAACCTCCTCGAGTGTCAGAGACGTCCAGCGTAGTGCGAAGCTGGTGCCGTGAGACGCCCCTTCGTCGCCGCCGTGCTGGCCGCCCTCGTGGTGATCACCGCAGCACCGGTGCCGACTGCAGCGGCGGACTGCTCACCCGCACCGACGGCGTCGGACTGCGACCTACAAAGCCGCGTCGCCGCCGTAGACGCCTACCTTGCCACCCGTCCCGGCTCCGTCGGATACGTCCTCCGGGACCGCAAAACGGGCGCGACATACCGCAATTCACACGCGGGCGAGCTCATCTGGACCGCATCGACCATCAAGTTGGCCATGGTGGTGGACCTCCTCACTCGTCAGCGCGCAGGCACGGTGACCTTGAGCGATTCCGACCGGAGCCTGATGGCCGCGATGATGCACTCGTCCGACGACGACGCCGCCGACGCCCTGTGGGCCCGCCACGGAGGCAGCGATCACCGTGCCTTCAACGCCGACTTCCCCCGTTTCGGGATGACCGATCTGCAACCACAGCGAGGGTTCAGCAGCACCTTTCCGTACTGGGGCTTTCAGAAGTCGACGGCCGATGACCTCGACCGGTTGATCAACTACGTGCTGACCGACCTCGACCCGGCCGATACCGCTGGCATCGTCGACCAGATGCAGCACGTCGCGCCGAATCAGCAGTGGGGCGTGTGGGGCGCGGGCCCGGCGATGGCGCCGGGCAACAAGGACGGATGGTCGCTGGAGCAAGGCGGCTGGGTGGTCAACTCGGTCGGATTCGCGGGGCCCGGTCAGCGGTACACCCTCGCGGTGATGAACTCGCTCGGCAGTGCGGGCGGCTACGACGACGGCGTGGCCACCACCACGCGACTCAGCCAAGTTCTGCTGGCTGGGTGATCCGATTGACGGCCGACTGTAACGCCGTCGGCGACACCGCCGATTACGCTCTTAGCTGGTTTAATTAAGCCGCTGATATTCCTTTCGAGGTTGGTATCACTGGTAGCGTTGAAACGGCGACGACATTCCGCATTCCGCTGAATGTCTTCAGGGTGGGTCGGTCTGAGGTATCGGAAGGTAGACAAGAATGCGATTGATGACGAAACTGGTTGTTGGGTCTTGTGGTTTGGCGTTTGCGCTGACCACTGGTGCCGGGATTGCCTCCGCAGTACCGGACGTGAGCCCGATCATCAATTCGACGTGCACCTATCCGCAGGTAATGTCGGCGCTGAACGCCGAGAATCCAGACGCGGCCAACCAGGTGACCTCCAACCCGATTGCGAATGCGTGGCTGCAACAGCTCGTCGCATCGCCTCCGGAGGGGCGTCGCGCGATGGTCGCGCAAGCACAGGGCGTACCGGCCCTCGCGCAATACACCGGGCTGATCTTCCAGGTTGCGGGTACCTGCAACAAGTACTGACCGCCATTCCGGGCAGTCACCGAGCAGTCATGAGTGACCAAGGTTTGTGACGCCGTCGACCGGGGAATCCCGCCGCCATGTTGATCAGACGAATCGCCCGTCCCATGTTGGCCGCGACCTTCGTCGGGCGCGGCGTCGAGGCGTTGCGCAGCCCCAAACCGGCGGCCGACGCAACGCGTCTCACTCTTGAAGGCCTTGCCAAGCTGCCCGATCCCGTCGGACCGAACGTCCCGACGAACGCCGAAACCGTGGCGAGGATCAACGGCGCCGTTCAGATCGGCGCCGGACTTCTGCTCGCCACGGGTAGGTTGCCGCGTTTCGCCTCGGCGGCGCTCGCCCTCAGCGTCGTACCGGGAAGCCTTGGCGGAAACACGTTCTGGGCGGAACACGACCCGGCGCGCAAGGCCGAGCAGCGGCGCGCCTTCGTCGCCGACATCAGCCTGATCGGTGGGCTGATCATCGCGTCGGTGGACACCGAGGGCAAGCCGTCACTGGGATGGCGTGGCCGCCGCGCCGCGCGCAAGGTATCGGAGGCCGTGGTGACGGCACTACCGGTCGGCGCAGCGTCCAGTACGGCGCTCGCCGACAGCGCCTTGGCCGAGAAGCTCGGTCACGGACTACAGATCGGTGCCGAACGAGGCCGCGAGTTCGCGCACCTGGCGGTTGAACGCGGCTCGGAGCTCGCTGACGTCGCCCGCGAACGCGGCTCCGAGTTCGCCGACGTGGCCCGCGAGCGGGGGCCGGAAATCGCGAAGCTTGCACGCGAACGCGGCTCCGAGCTGGCCGAGGTGGCCCGCGAACGCGGCTCCGAGCTGGCCGAGGTGGCCCGAGACCGTGGACCCGAGCTTGCCAACCTGGCCCGCGAACGCAGCCAGGAATTGGCCGACACGGCCAAGGCGGAGGCCAGGAAGCGCCGCCGGGGCTGAGCTGCGCCAGTAGATTGACGGTATGACTGCTGGTGGTTTCGACCCACAATCCGGCCCCTACCCCACGCACGCCGAGCCGGGCGGCCTTGGTGCCCGGTTCCTCGCCAGACTGATCGACGGAATCATCGTCGGGGTGGTCGGATCGATCGTGCTGTTCGCCCTGCACCTGCAATCAAACATCATGGTGACGGGACTGTTCACCGGGGTGCTCACCTTCATCTACTTCGTCGGGTTCGAAGTGAGCCAAGGCTGGACGCCCGGCAAGAAGCTCCTTGGCTTGAGCGTGCACGGCCCGGCGGGCGCCGCCAAGCCGGATCTAACCCAGTCCGCGATCCGCAACGCGTTCACGGTGTTGACGATCATCCCGTTCGTCGGCGGACTTCTCGCCTTCATCGCCATCATCGTGATCGCCGTGACCATCAACGGCAGCCCCAGCAAGCAGGGCAAGCACGACGAGCTTGCCGGCGGCACTCAAGTTCTCAAGGGCTGAGCCGCCTCAGATCACCAGGTCCAGAAGCAGGACCACGACCAACCCGCTCACCGACAGCACGGTCTCCATGATGGACCACGTCTTGATCGTCTGACCGACGCTGAGCCGGAAGTACTGGTTGACCAACCAGAAACCGGCGTCGTTGACGTGTGAGAAGAACAGCGAACCGGCGCCGACGGCCAGCACGACCAGGGACACTTGGCCGCTGGGCATGCCCTCGACCAGCCCGATGATCAGCGACGAAGCCGTGATGGTCGCGACGGTCGCGGAGCCCGTGGCCAACCGGATCAGCACCGCAAGGATCCACGCCAGCAGGATGACAGAGAAGTTCGCGCCCTCCGCCCAGCGTGCGAGCAGTGTGCCGATGCCGCTGTCGACCAGAACCTGCTTGAAACCACCACCGGCCGCGACGATCAGGATGATGCCCGCCACCGGCGGCAGACCGGATTCGATGCACTTGGTCAGCTCGTTGCGCGTCATGCCTGCGCCGCGCCCCAGGGTGAACATGCCAACGATCACCGCGAGGAGCAACGCGATCAGCGGGGTGCCGAGCGTGTCCAGGATCTGGCGCAGCCACTGACTCTTGTCGTCGATGAAGATGTCTGCCAACGCCTTGCCGAGCATCAGCACGACGGGCAGCAAGACGCTGAACAGGGTTGTTCCGAACGACGGTCGGCGCGCTGCCGCCTCGTCGTCGCCGAATCGGTCCGCCTCGAAGGTGTCGGGCGCGTCCACTACCACCCAACGGCCCGCGAGTTTCCCGAACAGCGGGCCGGCAACGATGATGGTGGGGATCGCCACCGCGACGCCGAGCGCCAGCGTGATGCCCAGGTCTGCATGCAGCAAGCCGATCGCGGTCAGCGGACCGGGGTGTGGCGGCACGAAGCCGTGCATCGCGGAAAGACCTGCCAGAGCGGGGATTCCGACGGTGATCAGCGACAGCTGCGAACGCCGCGACACCAAGTAGATGACGGGCATCAGCAGGACGAGGCCGATTTCGAAGAACATCGGCAGGCCAATGATCGCACCCACCAAGGCCATTGCCCACGGCAACATTCGCGGTGACGAGTGGCCGATGATGGTGTCGACGATCTCGTCTGCGCCACCGGAGTCGGCCAGTAGTTTGGCGAACATGGCGCCCAGTGCAATGAGGATGCCGACGCTGGCCGCGGTGTCGCCGAAACCCTTCGAGAACGAGGTCAATACCGTCTGCAGGTTCTCCCCCGAGACGATGCCCACCGTGAATGCACCGAAGAGCAGCGACAGGAACGGATGCAGCTTGACGATGGTGATCAGTACGACGATCACCGCGATACCCGCGAGGAAGGCCAGGATCAGCTGCCAGCCCGAGGCCACCGGTTCGGCGAGCTTCGGCGCGTCGTCAGCGAGGAATGTGATACCCGAGATCATCTAGTGCTCCTGATTTGTGCGGGACAAGTAGGTTTCGACGATGGCGTCGATGTCTTGGTCGACGTCGACGTCGACGCCGCGTTCGTCGGATTCGAGCGGTTCCAGCGTGTCGAACTGTGATTTCAACAGGGACGGCGGCATGAAGTGCCCCGGGCGACTGGCCTGCCTCCGGCCGATGATCTCCGGTGTGCCGACCAGATGAAGGAACTCCACCTCTGGGCAGTGCTGGCGGAGTTGGTCGCGGTAGGTGCGTTTGAGCGCCGAGCAGCTCATTACCCCGCCGCTCCCGCATCGCTCGGCCAGCCAGGCGCCGATCGACTCCAGCCAGGGCCGACGGTCGTCGTCGTCCAATGGATGCCCGGCGGTCATCTTGGCGATGTTGGCGGCGGGGTGGAAGTCGTCGGCATCGGCGAACGGCACGCGTAGACGCTGCGCGACCGCCGCCCCGACCGTCGACTTGCCCGATCCGGACACACCCATCACGACTACTGGTGATGCCACTACTCCGCCTCTCCGCGCCCTACCTACTCGCTTGTGCTTGCCGTCACACAGTCTGCATCAATAGTCAGACGATTGCAATAGGATCGCGTAAAGATATGTTTTTTATAACGCCTTCCCGCTCTATGAGAAGATGTATCCGTGGCCCAGCAAGCAAACGTCAGCGCACTGCATGACAGCGTGCTGACCGCGCTCGGCACGCAGATCGTCTCGGGCGACCTTCCCTCCGGCGAGGTGATCAACCTCGATGGCGTCAGCGCTCAACACGGCGTGTCCCGTAGCGTCGCCCGCGAAGCCATCCGCGTTCTCGAATCCATGGGCCTGGTCGCCTCCCGGCGCCGCGTCGGGATCACCATCCAGCCTGCCGAACAGTGGAACGTGTTCGACCCCAGGGTGATTCGCTGGCGACTTGGGTCCAGCGACCGGGCGGCACAGCTGATCTCACTGTCCGAGCTCCGGAGGGGTTTCGAACCCGCGGCGGCCGCCCTAGCCGCACAACGCGCCAACCCCCATCACTGCCGCATCATGGCGGCGGCGGTCTCGGACATGGTGATGCACGGCCGCTCAGGAGATCTCGAGTCCTATCTGTTGGCCGACAAGGTCTTTCACCAGACCCTGCTGGAAGCCAGCGGCAACGAGATGTTCCGCGCGCTCAACGGCGTCGTCGCCGAGATTCTCACCGGCCGCACTCATCACGGCTTGATGCCGGAGACGCCGAACCCGGTCGCCATCGCACTGCACGACGAGGTGGCGCGCGCCATCCGCCTTCGGGATGAAGCAGGCGCCGAGAGGGCGATGCGCTCGATCATCGACGAGGCGAAGAGCAGCGTCACCCCGCCGTCAGATTGAAGTCCATCGTCAGCCCGGACTCCTCCGTCACCCGCACGGTACGTCGGGCGGTCATCACCACGTCGCACCGGTGGTCCTGCCGACCTGACCGGTCCGATCGTCCTCGCAGGTCACCGACTGCGGCGGGTGGCCACCTTGGCGAGTTGGTCGGACACGTCGGACTGCAACGCCTGTCGCGAGACGGACGGCACATCGGCTCCCCCGGCGGGGAGCGTGATGATTGACTGCCGAAGTGACTAGGCAACCGTTGACCGCGCGCCGGCTGTTCGACCGCTTCGAACCTGTGCACGCACTCACCTACTTCGCTCCCGAGGCCCTCGAAGCGTTCGAAGACCTCGGCTTCCGCGGTTTCTGGATGGGCTACTTTGCGGGCCGGTCCGCCCCGCTCGGACCAGTGCCCGCCGAAGTGATCACCGCGATCTTCTACGGCTTCTCCGCATCCCACGTGGAGCGCGCACTGCCATCCGCATGGGAGTACGCCTCTCCCGCCAATGCATTGCGGGCGCGCGAGCAGTCGGCCGTCGCCGCGTTGCGCCGGTGCGGCGTGACCGCCGATGCGGACGTCGCGACCGCGGCCGAGCTGTTGGCCAAGGCAGCCCGCAGCGCCCCGCTCGACGGCCGGGCGCTGTTCGCGGCCAACCTCGCGCTGCCATGGCCCGAGGAACCGGTGGCCACGTTGTGGCATGCGGCCACCCTGTTGCGCGAGCAGCGTGGCGACGCCCACGTTGCGACGCTGGCATCACTGGGGATCAGTGGCCGCGACTCCAACGTGTTGCATTGTGCTGCCGATCGGGTGCCACGCGAGTTTCTCGTGCTCAGCCGCCGCTACGACGATGACGAATGGCATTCTTGCGCAGCACGATTGGCCGAGCGGGGCATCCTCGACGACGCCGGGGCGCTGACCGACGCCGGCGTGGCGCTCAAGCAGAGCATCGAGGACACCACCGACAGGCTGGCGCTCGCCGCCTTCGATGCACTCGACGACGGTGAACTCGAGGAGTTGTTCCGTACCCTGACCCCCATCACGCGGGCGGTGGTCGCCGGTGGTGACATCCCTGTCGCGACACCGATGGGCCTGCGGCGCGACGAGCTCGACGACGACGCCGCGCACCTGGACTGAGGCGGCGTTTCATGCTCAGCGGGGCGCGTACATGATCAGGCCGACGCCCAGCAGACACACCAGAGCTCCCGTGACGTCCCATCGGTCGGGCCGGAAGCCATCGGCGACCATTCCCCACAGCAGCGATCCGGCGATGAATATCCCGCCGTAGGCGGCCAATACACGGCCGAAGTGCGCGTCGGGCTGGAACGCGGCGACGAACCCGTACGCCCCGAGTGCGAGCACCCCGGCGCCCACCCACACCCAGCCGCGGTGCTCGCGAACGCCCTGCCACACCAGCCATGCGCCACCGATCTCGAGCAGCGCGGCCAGCAGGAACAACGCAATCGACTTGGCCAGGATCACGCACTCAGCTTGCCGCGAGCGCGCGCAAATGTCGTGAATCCAGCGGCGTGTCGGCCGCAAACACGCGCGCTCGCGGGGAAGGGCATCAGGGTTGGTTGCGGTTCCACTCCAGCCAACCGACACCGGTGCGGCCGTCGGCGGTCGTCACGGTGGCCCAGGCCCGAGGGAAGTGGCTGATGCGACCGTCGGGCGAGGTGAGCCGCACCGGCGCGTGCCCACGCACGTCGATGGTCGCGGCGAGCCCGCCTGGCGACAGCTCTAGCCTGGCCCCTACCGGTAAGTCGTTGTCGCCGAACTCTTCCCGCGCGGCGACGCTCTGCAACTCGACGAGCGGATCGCCCGCTTTCTGCACGTAGCCGATGCCGAACCGCGGGCCTCCTGGGATGCGCATGTCGATGGCGTGGACGTGCGTGCCGTCGTCGAGGTGCAGCGCGCTCCACACCCAGTCCATGCCCCACCAGTCCCTGGCCGCCCACGAATGGTCGCGTTGGCCGGGCACGTCCTGGAAGGCGAACGTCTGGTCGTCCACGGTTGCGGTGCCCGTCACGGTGCACGGGATCTCGTAGCGCGTCGTGACGCGGTACTGATACGGCGTACCCGCGGTGGCCCACGTGAGGTTCATCGTGACGTCGACGGGACGGCCGGATTCGCCGTGCAACAACCCTGCCGGGTCGTCGTAGGCCTGACCGCGTCCGCGCAACGTCACCGCGTAGGTCCGCAGGGGTTCGACGGCCTCGAGGGTCAGGTCGATGCCGTCGCCCGCGACGTGGGTGTGCACGTCGGGCAGGTCGGCCTCGAAGTCCAGGACGGCGACGGTCGGCATGCCGGGACCGCACAGCAACGCGTTGATCCAGGCGTGGCCCTGATTGGGGATCAGCCCGAGCCGGATCCAGCCGCCGACGTTCTGGCCGGGATCGGCGAAGTCGAAGTACCAGCTCTCGCTCCACAGCGGTTCGTCGCCCCTTGGGTGTGCGGCTTCGTCATCGGCGTTGGGCTGCAACGGTTCCGGCGTAGACGGCGATGGCAGGATGGCCAGTGCATCGGTGTCGATGGCGTGTTGGCAGTGGCGTTCGATCATCGTCATGAACATCAAGTCGCCGCGGTCGGTGCGCTCGACCAGCATCGGTGAGACGATCGACATCAGGACGCCGAAGAAGCTCTGTCTGCGCACGCCCTCCCTGACGTCGTCAAGGCTCAGTGGCGAACCGGTGCCGAGGGCGTCGTGATAGGCGCCCAGCAAGTCGTCGTAGTGGTCGCGGCGGAGCTGCACCGGCAGTGCACAACCGAGGAAGTACGCGACGTCGGTCTGTGCGGGACCCCACGTGACGGTCTGCCAGTCGACGACCGTCAGCGCGCGCTCGGCGCCGGCCTCGCCGAACAGCATGTTGTCCAGGCGGTAGTCACCGTGGATCAGGCCCTGCGGACGCCCGGGTGCCGCCTCCTGGGCGACGAAGGCGTCGAATGTCGCGACGAATCGCTCGCACACCTCACGGTGCGCAGGCGCGATCTGGTCGGCGTAGCGCTCGGCGAACCCTGCGTACAGGGCGGAGAGCAGTCCCTGGTTGATCGGCGACTCCCGGTTGATCCACTCTGCGCCCGCCAGCGCCGAGTCGCCGAGCAGGGCACCGTGCACCCTGCCCAGCTGGGTCAGCGCGAGGGTGGCCTGTTCGACTGTGGCACCGCGGATCTCGTCGCCGACGGCCGCGGGTGTGGCGTCACTCAGCAACAGGTCGAAGGCGCCGGTCTCCGGGTCGTAGGCGGTGTGGAAGCATTCAGAGATGGGCCCCTCGAGGCCTGGCGCGATGTCCGTGTAGAACCGAACTTCTCGTTCGTAGAGCCCAAGGGTGAGGCCGGTTTGCCTGCTGCTGGGATCGGCCGCGGCAACCTTCAGCACCACCGACGCCGGACCCGTGGTCCCGGCGGAGTAGGTCAGCGCGACGCGGTAGCACTCGCTCATCTGCCCGGTGCCGATGCGCTCGACGGTGAAGTCCCCGACGGTGCCAGCTCCGATCGCGGAGGTCAGCCATTCGGCGGTCAGATCTGCGGGGCGTTCGACGAGTGCGGGCACGCCAGCATCGTTAGTCACGAATTGACGGGTGTCAACTATCAACTAGTGGTGTGCGCTCGTCGTCGACGTGTGCGAGCCAGGGACGTCGAGCGCCGGGTTGCGGTCGAAGAACCCGTACGGCTTGAGCCAGAACGACACGACGTCGACGGGCATCACCGGCCAGTCCTCGGGCCGGGTGATGTGGTGGATGCCGAACACGTACCACAGCACGACGTCGGTGTTCTCGATCGAGCGGTCGGCCTTGGTCCACTCGCCGAGGCCGGTGTCTGCGGTCGACTGGTTGACGAACTCCCCTGCGGGCCAACGCTCGTCGGGGTGGTTGGGGGTAACCCAGAGGGTATGCCCGATGACGTTGGCACGCTGCAGAACCGGTGACCGGGGGTCGAACATCGGTGGGATCGCGCCGCTGGGCACCAGTTTGTAGGATGGGTGGGTGCCAAGCCCGTTGGTGACGTTGGTGTTGACCACCTTCCACGCTCGCTGGGTGGCGAAGTCGACGTCCTGGCGACCTTGGGCCTCGGTGCGCAGCGCGACGTTGCGCACCGCCAGCGACAGTCCGTAGGGATTGTCGGGTCCGATCGGTTCGGCGTACGACTCGGTCATGTACGCGGTGTTGTCGGTGCCGTCGACGTCCAGATCCAGCCGGGCCACCAGAAAGTGTTGGTGGAAGGGCGCATACGTGCGTTCGTCGACCAGCGTGCCATTGGGATTGGGCTGTCCTGGGGCCAACGGCGTGGTGACCATGATGCCGGTGGCCCTGACCTCGCACTCGATGTTGCCGTCCTGGTAGAGCCGCCAGTAGACGAGGTACTCGTAGTTGGCGACCGTGACGTGGAAGGACACCGTCAGCCGCCGCATCCGGCGCACCTCGGCGCCAGCGTCGTGGTCGACGTGCTTCCACAGAACGCCGTTGTCCTCCTCGTGGATGCAGACGGCGTTGGCGATGGTGTACGGCTCGCCGCCGCTGTCGTGCAGGACCGCGTCGAGGTAGCGGATCTCGCCGAGGCAATCACACCCCAGCTCGAGCGACGTGGTCATGAAGCCGAGACCCCACTCGCCGATGTCGAAGGCGGTGCGCCGGTAGTGGTCGGGCGACGAATCGCGATAGGGCACCACCATCTCGGCGAAGGACATCCGGTGCGCCACCGAGCGTGAACGGTCGCCGTCCTGATAGCGGACGGTGTGCAGGGTCATCCCCTCGCGGTAGTTGAAACCGACCCGCAACGACCAGTTCTGCCACGTCAGCAGATTGCCGTCCAGGGTGAAGGACGGACCGTCGGGCTGCGTGACGTGCAGCGGCTTGAGCGGTTCGCGCCGCGAGGCCGTACGGATCCGTTCGGGGATGTGCCTTGGCACGTATTCGCCCATCACCTCGGGGGTTTCGACGTGCCCGGCATCCTCGATCCGAAGCAGTTCCATCGTGTTGAGGTCGATGACGCAGTGCAGTCCGCTGATGAGATGGGCGTACGGGTTCATGCCCGGGCCGTTCTTGAGCCAGGTGTCCGACCACCCGATCCGGCGGTCGCGGTAGTCCGGCGGTGCGACGGCGGCGCCGTAGGTCCAGGTGTCGACGAAGACGTTGTCGATGTCGGTGATGCCCCGGTTCGCCAGCGCGGCGAGGAAGCCCGGGTGCTCGCGCAACATCCGGTCGCACTCGACGAACTCATCGACGGTGAAGTTGGGCTGCACTTTTGGGACGTGCGCGAAGGACTCGGCACGGTCCGCGCTCACCGAGACCACGCTCTTGTAGGTGGCGTTGGCGGCCCGCTCGAAGCACACCACCGTTGCCCGGCGGGCAGGAACCGCGCCGTCATCCTCGTAGGCCTGCAGCTCTGCCTTGCTCGGTTCGAGGAGCTCGATCGAGGCGAACCGCCACCCGGCGTCGACGTCGTGCTCGCGTCGCAAAATCGCGGCAACGCTGCGGAATTCGTCGACCGACAGCGGATCCAGTGGGTGAGTCACCCACCCACGCAACCACATCCGGAGATGGCACGCAGTGGGTTCACCAGATCGCGGCAGTGACCTCAGTCGGTGGCGAGCGAGAAGCCCTCCCATGCGCGTCGCCGCTCGGCGCGCGGGTCGTACGCGAGGTGGGACTGCCGGTCGAACACCATGACCGCCCGCTCATCCTCGGTGTGGGCCGGCCAGCCGTCGCCAGGCACCCCGGTCCTGCTGAAGGCATGCCATCGCCGCTGCACGTCGTTGCTCACCCGGTGCGCAGAGCGTCGGTCCGCCGCGGCGGTGAGCAGCGATCCGAACGGGGTTCGGTACACGTCGAACACGGCGAACAGTTCGGTGCCGTGGGTGGCGCCCAACCCCGACCAGTGGAACGTGCGCGGCGCATAGTCGTATCGGTAGACGTAGGTCGGCGCGTGCCCGCCGTGCGCTTCGGCGATCTGCCAGGCCGCGGTCCCGAAGGCGAAGTCACCCCCGAGCCGAATACACGCGCTCGGACTCGGATAGCCCGGGTACGCCTCGGTGATCCTGGTCTTCGATTCGACGTCGAGGTTGGCGAACAGGGCGTCGATCATCGGCTCGGTCGTCGGCAACAACTGGAGGAAGCGGGTGAAGAGCCTGCCCTCACTGGCGTTGGTGCCCACGATGAGTGGGACCCGGTGTGCGTTGCCGTCGCGCATGGCCACAACCGGATCCTGCGGCAGGTATTCGGTGCCGAACGTCGGCCCGACGACGAACGCTCCGCGGATCTCCTTCATCCCGCGGGTCACCTTCTCGAGAGCGTCGACCAAGTCCGCGGGCCGCGCCGCCATCACGGCCGCCGCCGCGTCCTGCGGCGCCACCTCGAGAACACCGGCGAGGTCGGTGGCGAAGGCCGCCGCGACGTCGGGAGGCCCCGACATGCCGCTGGCCGGACTCTCCGAAATAGCTTGTGCGAAGAGGCCTTTCGCCTCGGGCACCGCCAAGAGGGTAGCGACGGCATGCGCTCCTGCGCTCTCGCCGAAGATCGTCACGTTGTCCGGGTCGCCGCCGAACACGGCAATGTTGTCGCGGACCCACCGCAAGGCCAGCACGATGTCGCGGAGGAACAGGTTGTCGTCGATCGGATTCTCCTGCGTCGAAAGCGACGACAGATCCATGCAGCCCAGCGTGCCCAGCCGGTAGTTCACCGACACGTAGACGCAGCCCCGCCGCGCCAACGCGGCACCGTCGTACAGCGGCGTCGCCGAGCTACCGAGGATGTAACCGCCACCGTGGATGAAGACCATCACCGGCAGCGGACCGTCGGACGGCTCCTCGGGTGCCACCACGTTGAGCGTCAGACAATCCTCGCTCATGGGCTGGTACTTTCCGACCCCCAGCAGGGTGTACTTGCGCTGCTGCGGTGCGCAGTAGCTGAATCCGTGGCAGTGGCGAACCCCGGGCCACGGCTGCACCGGCTGGGGCGCGCGGAAGCGCAGCTTGCCCACCGGTGGTCTGGCGAACGGGATGGACCTCCACCGATGCACGCGGTCGCGGGTGAAACCCTCGATGGTCCCGCTTTCGACGGTGACGCGCTTGGTGCGTTCGTGCATGCATCTGACGGTATCGAACAATTGCCGCGCCGGATGCCCCTGACGCGGTGTTCCCGGTACGCCCGCTAGCCTGGCCGGTATGCGGATTGCTGTGCTCGTGGCGGTCGCTGCGCTGCTTGCGGGGTGTTCGTCGACGCCAGAGCGCCAGCCGTCCTCGTCAGCGCCCACCCCGTCGTCCTCCACCGCCTCCTCGACCACGTCGAAGGCCCCCACCACGTCACGCAGGTCCGCACCAGGCACGCCACCGGTGGCAGGGGCGGCGATCGCCGACGTCGTCTCGTGGATCGAAGCGGGTAAGCCCGCCGATGTCGCGACCTACCACTCGGTGACGCTCGACGGCGTATCGACGCCGCTCGAGGACGGGGTGGCGTTCACCACCGCGGGCACGGAGGCGAACTGCGTGACCAACAAGTATCAGGACGGCGCCCTGGCGTGCCTGGTCAAACTGACGAATCCGCCGCCCCGCCCGCCCGACTTCCCGACGGCGTGGAAGAACAACTGGGTGGACTTCTACGGCACCAGCGTCGACGTCGGATCGCCGCACGGTGATCCCGGTGCATTCGCGGAGGGCACCGGCGCGGAACTGCCCGCCGGCCAGTCCCTTGCGTTCGGCGACTACCGCTGCAGGGCAGATACCGCCGGCCTGTTCTGCGTCGACTACGCCCACCAGACGGGGGTCAAACTAGCCCCGGCAGGCGTCGAGGGCTTCGGATGCCTGCAGAAGACCACACCGCCACCCGAGATCGGCCTGCGGCTCAGCTGCTGACTGCGCATCCTGACCCGCTTCCTATCCCGCGGGCTGGATACGTGCGCGCACCCTCGCCGGATAGGTCTGCGTCATCCCGACCGCGCCGACGAGCACGACGATCGGGATCACCCAGTTGGTCCAGTCCTTGGTCTCCGGGACCTGGGCCGCCGCGAAGCCGAGCACGGCGATCAGCACAAACACCAGCGCCCACATCAGTGTCAGCACGCGGTTGGTCTGCCGGAACGCCGGCTTCTCCCAATCCTGCAGGGGCGGTGACAGCCGCGCGTACTGCTCGGTGAATGGGGTGAACGCCAACGATCCCAGCGCCATCAGCGCCAGCACGCCGCTGGACAGGCTCGTCGAGTAGGTGTCCATCCAGTCCCGGTCGGCGGCACCGACGATCATGGCCATGGCCGTCACCGCGATGAAGAACACGATGGTTACGACCTCCAGCAGTCGTGGGCCTCCGAAACCCATCGACACGCCGAGGATGATCGCCGACAGCACCGCACACAGCGCGCCGTACAACCACGTGCTCGGCCCCTCGGCCACCACCCAGTAGATGATCCACGGCGCGAAACCCACCACGGGGCTGCGCTCGAACCAGTCGTCCACACCAGGAGACTAAGCGCATTCGGGCCCTATGCCCGGGTCATTTCAAGCAACACCCTTCTGCTTCAGCAGCGGGAGCACGCCTTCGGCGAACCAGTACGCCTCCTCGAGGTGTGGGTAGCCCGACAAGATGAACTCGTCGAAGCCCAGCGAGTGGTACTCGAAGATCAGGTTGGCGACCTCCTGGTGGCTGCCGACCAGGGCCGTGCCCGCCCCGCCGCGCACCAGGCCGACGCCCGCCCACAGGTTGGGGTAGATCTCCAACTGGTCGAGCCGGCCACCGTGCAGGGCCGTCATCCGCCGCTGACCCTCCGACTCCGACTTGGCATGCAGCGCAGTCGCGTTCGTCACCTGCTCTTCTGTGAGCTCGCCGACCAGATCTCGAGCGACGGCCCACGCTGCGGCCGAGGTGTCGCGGCTGATGGTGTGCAGCCGGATCCCGAACCTAACCTTGCGGCCGCGGGCCTCGGCCAGCGTGCGCACCTGCTCGATCTTGGCCGCGGCGGCCTGAGGCGGCTCACCCCAGGTGAGGTACACGTCGACGTACTCCGCAGCCACGGGCAACGCGGCGGCCGATGATCCGCCGAAGTAGATCGCGGGCAACGGATCCGGCGGTGCCGACACCCTGGCGTCGGCAACCTCGTAGTAGTCACCCTTGAAGTTCACGGACTCCTCGCGCCAGATCGAGGTCACAACGTTCAGGAATTCGGATGTGCGGGAGTAGCGTTCGTCATGGCCAAGCCAGTCACCGAATCGGCGCTGCTCGACGTCGTCGCCACCGCTGACGACGTTGAGCAGCACCCTGCCCTCCGAGAACCGTTGCAGCGTCGCGGTCTGCTGCGCTGCCAGCGTCGGCGGGGTGAGGCCCGGCCGGAACGCGACGAGGAACTTCAGCCGCTCGGTCTCGGCCAGCAGCGCCGCCGCGGTCAACCATGCGTCCTCGCACCAGGTTCCGGTCGGCGTCAGAACGCCTTCGTATCCGAGCCGGTCGGCGGCGCGGGCCACTTCGGCGAGGTAGCGGCGGGTCGGGGCACGGTAGTTGTCGGGCACGGTGTGATGCGACGACGCGTGCGACGCACCGACGATGGAGCGGCTGTCACCGTTGGTGGGCAGGAACCAGAAGAACTTCGCACGCGAAGCGGGCAATTCAACTTGAGTAGGCATGTGTGAACTCCTAGTTGGCGCTGATGAGCAGTGGACGCAGCGCGTCGTTGTAACGGCGGTCGACCCAGTCGACGAATTTCGGCGCTGCGGCGATCTGACCGGACTCGGCGAACAGGTCGGCGATCTTCTGTTCGGAGGCGACCACGGCGTCGTTGAGTTCGGTGGGCTTGCGCAAGCTGCGTGACTGCGACACCTGGGCGACCTCGAGGTCCAGACCCACGGCCGCAGCGTAACTCTTGGCCCAATCCTCGGGATGGTCCTGAGCCCACCGGGCGGCCTTCTCGAACCGAATCAAGAAGTCTTCCAGCGCGGTGTTGCGCTTCGAGTCGGCCAGCGTCTGGTCGGACGCGATGCCGAACCAGTAGCCGTTGGTGACGTCCTTCGCCTGCCCGATGCTGCGCACCGGCAGCTGCGCGGCGGCTTGGGCGGTGTAGGGATCCCAGATCGCCCAGGCGTCTGCCTCCCGCTGCGTGAATGCCGACAGCGCGTCGGCGGGCTGCAGGAACACCAACTGGACGTCGGCCGGCGTGAGGCCCGCGTTCTTCAGCTGGGCCAGGATGTGGCCGTGCGCGGAACTCCCCTTGCCGACCGCGATGCGCTTGCCCCGCAATTCGGCGATGGACGTGATGGGCGAATCGGCGCGCACCAGCACCTGGTCGCCGTTGCCGCCTCCGTTGTAGGCCGAGACGACCTTGACCTTCGCGTTGGCGGCGGCGCCGAAGATCGGCGGGGTGTTCCCGGTGATCGCGAAGTCGATCTTGCCTGCAGTGGCGGCCTCCACCTGAGGTGGACCAGAGGTGAAGGTGGAGAACACCACCTTGTACGGCAGGTCGTTGAGTGCTCCCGCCGCGCGCAGCAGCGACTCGGTGCCGCCCTTCTGATCTCCGATCTGCAGTGTCACGTCGGAGAGTTCGCTCAGCGGCACGGTGGCCGGGGCCTGCTGGGGGCCTGAACTGTCCTGCCGGGACACACATCCGGTCAACAGCAGGGCAAGTACGGCGATTAGGGCGGCGAAGGTTCGCCACATTCGGGGCATGACTGTCCTCATAGGGTCTCGGTGAATCGTGGTCAGTTCTGGACGCCGAGCTTGTCGAGCAGCGCGGCGCGGTAGCGCTCGGTGTCGGCCGAGGGATCCGACGGCGGGCGGCGCGGATCGTCGATGACCATGGTGTGCACGACCCGTCCTTCGTCGAGCACCAGGACCCGGTCGGCGAGCGCGATCGCTTCGTCGACGTCGTGCGTCACCAACAGCACCCCGAATCCGTGTTCGCGCCACAGGTCGAGCAGCAGTTCCCGCATGCTCAACCGGGTCAGTGCGTCGAGGGCGCCGAATGGTTCGTCGAGCAGCAACAGCTCCGGGTCGGCGACCAGCGCGCGGGCCAACGAAACCCGTTGGGCCTGACCGCCGGACAACGTGAGCGGCCAGACGCCCGCGCGGTCGGCGAGTCCAACGTCGGCCAGCGCACGATCGGCGCGGGCCAATGTCTCGGCCTTCGACAGCTTGCTGCGGGTCAATCCGTAGACGACGTTGGTTCGCACGTCGCGCCACGGGAACAGGCGCGGCTCCTGGAATGCCATCGCGGGCGCCCCTGCGACGACGCGTTCACCGGTGTGGTCGGGTGACAGGCCCGACAACACCCGCAGCACCGTCGACTTTCCGGAACCGCTGCGGCCGATCAGCGCGACGATCTCACCCTTGCCGATCTGCAGGGAGACGTCGACGAGCACGTGATGCCCGCCGTACCACTTGTCGACGTGGCGCAGCTCACCTGCGGTGCCGGTCCTGCGTTCGGAGGTAACGGTCACGAGCGGTACCTCAGGGCTCGGCGTTCCATGGCGCGCACTCCTGCGTCGGTGCCGATGCCCAGCAGGGCATAGACGATCAGACCGAAGATGATGATGTCGATGCGAAGGAAGTCGCGTGCGTTGTTGATGAGGAAGCCGATTCCCTTGTCTGCGTTGATCTGCTCGGCGACGATCAGGGTCAGCCAGGCGATGGCCAACGACTGACGGAAGCCCACGAGCACCTGCGGTGCTGCGCTCGGCACGATGATGGTGCGGAACCGCTGCCAGAACGAGAAGCCAAGCACCTGGGCGGTTTCGAACAGCTTGGGGTCGACCTGCCGGATCGCCGAGAACGTGTTGAGGTACAGCGGAAAACTGACGCCGAGCGCCACCAGCAGTACCTTCGGCAGTTCACCGATGCCGAACCACAGGATGAACAGCGGGATCAGGCCGAGGTGCGGAAGCGCGCGAACCATCTGCATCGGCGGGTCGACCGTCGCCTCGAACCATCGGGACAGACCGACGGCGGTGCCCAGTGCCAGGCCGATCACCCCGCCGAGGATGAGGCCCTCCACCACGCGGATCCCGGATACTCGCAGCGCATCGGCGAGTTGGCCGTTCTTGATGAGTTCGATTCCGGCCTCGAGGATCAGCGACGGGGCCGGCAGCACGTCCTGCGAGATCAACCCGACGGCGCTGCCCAACTGCCACAACGCCAGCAGGATGACTGGGGACAGCAGCCGGATCAGGCCCCACTTGCGCTGCCGCGGGCTCGTTTTGGCCGTCGACGAAGCCACCGTGGTCACGGCGGCGGGCTGGACGGGAGTGGTCACGATGCCGCGACCCTACGCATCGGCGCGAGACGCGTGAAGGGTTCAACTCTGCACGAGAGAAACGGAACGGCCCCGCCGGCGATGCCAGCGGGGCCGTTGGATGAGCGGTTCGCGTCAGGCGAAGCGCGTGTTGCCCGTGACCAGATCACCGGTGACGTCGGTCCCGTTGATCTTCGAGGTCAGCTTGTTGTTCGCCAGCTTCACCGTCTGGTCGGCCTGCTGCAGGATCCGCTTGTTGCGGACCGTGGCCTGGAACTGCTGGTTGTTGAGCTGCTGCAGTTCGGCCTGCTCGAAGTCGCGGCCGGTGATGCCACCGTTGAACTGCACACCGGTCACCGAGCCGTCGGGACGCACGATCCAGGAGGCGCGCACGCCATTGAGTGCAGCGGTGTACATGCCTGCAGGCGAGGACACCGGAGCGGCGGTGAAGTCGTAGCTGACGCCGTTCATGGTCAGATCGCCCTTCACGTCCGAGCCGGTGAACTTTGCGTTCAGCGTGTCGCGGAACTTGTTCTTGACGTCGATGGCGCCGTTGGCCTGGTTGCCGAAGAACCACGCCTCGTCGTCGACGCCGTTGCAGGCGTAGGCGGTGATGTCGTTGCCGTCGACGGAGATTCCGATGGCCATCTTCTTTCCGTCCTTCTCGATGTCGGCCATGTACCTGGCCGATGTGGGGAAGGGCGCGGCCGTCGCGGGTGCCGCAGAGGACGGCGCCTGCGCGGGCGTCGCTTCCGTGGACGAGCCGCTCGAGCAGGCGGTCAGGGTACCCAGCGCGAGCATTGCGCTGACACCGATGAGCAGGGTGCGGAACTGTTTTCTCATGTCACCAGCATGCTTCGCGGCCCGCAGCAGTGCATGAAGATTGTATGGAGATTGCATGGAGATATGAACGCACTTCCGGGGCGAGCGAAGCGACGGGGTGGTTATTGCTCGGCGGTCATTCAGCCAAGAACGACTCGACCTCGGAACAGAACACCGGCCACGCGGGCTCGGTCTCGGTGAGCAGGTGGTTGTTGCTCGAAAGTGCCACCAGTCGCGAATCCGGTATCAGCGCGGCCAACTCCTCGCCATAGCGCATCGGCACGCGGTGATCATCGCGGGAATGCATGATCAGCGTCGGACACGACACCTGTTCCGCCAGTTCGCGTACGTCGATGCGGGCGAATTCCTCGAGGAAGCGCACGGCGTTGTCCGGGGATGTGGTGCGGCGCTGCAGGTGGTCGAACGCCTCCCAGTCCGCACGGGATCCGTCGGGCAGGAACTGCGCTGCGAACACCTGCCGGAATGCCGGATCATCGCGACCCCAGCCAACCCGCGCGAGGTCGAGATCCAGTGCGGCCGCACGCCTCTCGGCATCGTCGATGGCACGCACCGCACGTCCCCGTGCGTAGGACGAACACAGGATGAGCTTGGTTACCCGCTCGGGATGCTTGGCCGCGTATGCCACCGCCACCGCGCCGCCCTGCGACACCCCGAGAAGCGGAAATCGTTCCAGCCCCAGCGCTTCGACGACGGACGCCAGGTCCGACACCCAATCGTCGAACGTGAAATCGGCTGCTTCCCAATCCGATAGGCCGCAACCTCGTTCGTCGTACCGGATGAAGGTATGGCGGGCGGCGAGGTCGCGAACCCAGTGCCGCCAGACCGGGCTCTCGATGTCGTAGCCCAGGTGGGTCATCCAATTCGCGGCCCGCACCAAGGACGGGCCCTCCCCCGCGACCGCATACGCCAACCGCACACCGTCGGCCGCTCGGCAGAACGAGATGTGCTGGCGCGGCGGCGGCGCCGATTCCGGTACCGCAGGCTTTGCCTCCGGCGTGTCTGTTGCGATGGTGCCGACGAACTGATAGCCACGGCCGCGCACGGTCCGGATGTAGCGCTGCGACTCGCCGTCATCGCCGAGCGCGTGCCGAACCGCCTTGATTCGGCTGGTCAGTGCCGCCTCGCCGACGAACCGGCCACCCCACACCGTGTCGAACAACTCTTCCTTCGTGACGAACCGGTCGTGATTACTGACCAGATGCGTCATGACGTCGAACACCTGCGGTTCGACCTTGATCACGTCACCGTCTCGGCGCAGTTCATAGCGGGCGGTGTCCAACGCGAAGTCATCGAACCGCCACACCCGGCCGGCGGGGGCCGGTTCCGGGGTCGACTCCGTTGACGACAGGGTCAATTCGATCCGATCTCGAGGTTGGCGATCTCGCATTTGTGCTCGCCGCCATCGTAGCTGTGAGCCGTCTATGCAGGAGATCGCGATGTCGAGCGGGGTCAGCGCCAGCCGTCGGCCGCCTTGGCCGCGCGCATCAGCGCGTCGCAGAGCTGGCGCAGTTCGAAGCCCTCGGCTCCTTCGTCGATGGCCGTTGCGAGGTCCTCGGCGGCGCACCTCACCTCGAACACGCGATCGGACAGCTCGGAGGCTTCGTCGGCGGTGAGAACCACCGAGTCGGGCGACAGTGATGTGCCCTTCACCATGGCGCGTTGCTCGTAGGCGCGTTGCCGACAGGACTGCCGGCAGTACTGCCTGCGCCTGCCCAGCCCGGCGTCTGCGACCTCGCGGCCGCACCAGCGGCACGGCTGCGCGCGAATGCGTCGTTTGGTTCCTGTCGCCACGGAACCCGACTCTAAACCGCTGGCAGCTCCGATCCCGGTATCATGGGTGGCTGAGTCGGGAACTTCGCGTCATCCGAATGCGTTGATTCCCCGGACGAATCGCATGACGAGGAGATGTTGACGATGGCTGATCGTGTCTTGAGGGGCAGTCGCCTCGGAGCCGTGAGCTACGAGACCGACCGCAACCACGACTTGGCGCCGCGTCAGGTCGCGCGCTACCGCACCGACAACGGCGAGATCTTCGAGGTGCCGTTCGCCGACGACGCGGAGATCCCGGGCACCTGGCCGTGCCGCAACGGCATGGAGGGCGCCCTGATCGACGGCGACGTGCCCGAGCCCAAGAAGGCGAAGCCGCCGCGCACCCACTGGGACATGCTGCTGGAGCGCCGCTCGATAGAGGAGCTCGACGAGCTGCTCAAGGAGCGCCTCGACATCATCAAGACCCGCCGCCGCGGTTAGTCAGCGCACGACGCCGCGGGCGCGATCGAGGCGCCCGCGCACGCCCCATTCGGCGACCTTGAAGATCGCCTCACGGATGTTCGATCCGCTCATCTTGGATTGACCGAGCTCGCGCTCGGTGAACGTGATGGGCACTTCGACGACGGAGAATCCCGCGGTGATGGCCCGCCAGGTCAGGTCGATCTGGAAGCAGTAACCCTTGGAGTCCACGGCACCGAGGTCGATCTTTTCGAGAACCTCGCGCCGGTACGCGCGGTATCCGGCGGTGATGTCCTTGATGTCGACGCCGAGCAGGACTCGTGAGTACCCATTGGCCGTCTGAGAGAGCACCAAGCGCCTGCGCGGCCAGTTGCGGACCGTTCCGCCAGGGATGTAGCGCGAGCCGATGGCCAGGTCGGCGCCTGCGTCCACGGCGTCGAGCAGCCGGTGCAGCTCCTCAGGGGCGTGCGAACCGTCGGCGTCCATCTCGACCAGCACCGCGTAGCCGCGGCCCAGCCCCCACGCGAATCCGGCCAGATAGGCGGCCCCGAGGCCGCCCTTGGCGGTGCGGTGCATGACGTGGATGCGGTCCGGGTCGGCCAGCGACAGCTCGTTGGCCAGTTCACCGGTGCCGTCCGGGCTGCCGTCGTCGACGACGAGGACGTGGACGTCGGGCCGCGCTGCGTGCACCCGGCCCACGATGAGCGGCAGATTCTCCCGCTCGTTGTAGGTCGGAATGATGACCAGCGTGCGCTGACTCCGGCGGTCGCCCCCTGCGGTCATGCCGCTCCTTCATCATCGGTCGCCTTCTTGCGGCGACGCACGAAGCTCCCATTGTGCAGTATCGCCGCGGCCAGGGACGCAACACCGATGGCAACGAGTAGTCCTTGGACGATCGGGCCCCACCTGGTTGCGGGCGTGAGGTCCGACTTCAACCGGATCTGGCTATCCAGGTAGGCAGGCACGAAGAACGCCGTGCTGGCCACCTCATGGCCGTCCGGCGTGATCACCGCGCTGATGCCCGTCGTGCCCGACACCACGGTGTAGCGATCGTGCTCGACGGCCCGCAACCGGGCGAACGCGAGCTGCTGGGCGCTCATCGCCTCGGTGAACGTGGCGTTGTTGGCAGGCACGGCGAGCACCTGGGCGCCGTTGAGCACGGACTCGCGGGCTGCGCGGTCGAAGATCACCTCCCAGCACGTGGTGACCCCGATCGGAATGCCCGCGGCGGTGACCACCCCGTTGCCGGTGCCGGGCAGGAAGTAGCCCGCCCTGTCCGCGAACGACGACAGGTGAGCAAAGAAGCTGCGCCACGGCAGGTACTCGCCGAACGGCTGCACGATCTGTTTGTCGTGTCGCTCGCCGGGGCCGCTCTGCCCATCCCAGACGATCACCGAGTTGGTCGACACCGGGTTGGCGGGGGTGTAGCCGGGCGCGGCGAGGACGGCGCCCACCAGGATCGGTGCGTGCACCGCGTTGGCGGCCGCAGAGATGACCTCCGCCGCGTCGCCGTTCCTGATCGGGTCGATGTCCGAGGAGTTCTCCGGCCAGATCACGACCGCGGGCTGCGGTGCTCGGCCAGCGCGCACGTCCTCGGCGAGCAGCATGGTCTCGCGAACGTGATTGTCGAGCACCGCACGCCGCTGGGCGTTGAACTCCAGGCCGAGCCTCGGCACGTTGCCCTGTACCGCGGCGATCGTGACCGCCGGGTCGTCACCCGCCCCCAGTCCGGACTGGCGCACGTGTGGACCTGCCAGCGCCACCGTGAGCAGGACGACGACGATGCAGACGCCAGGCAGCACCACTGCGGGCCGTGCGGCCGAGGTGCGTGGAGTGTGGCGCCACCACTGCACGCCCTCCATCACGATCGCCACCAGGCTGAAACCGATCAGCACGACGGCGAACGACACCAGCGGCGCACCGCCGAAGTGCGCGATGGGCAGCAGCGGGCTGTCGGTCTGGCCGAATCCAACCACCCCCCAGGGGAATCCGCCGAACGGAACCGTCGACTTCAGCCATTCCATCAGCGCCCACAGACCTGCGAACGCCAGTGGCCAGCCGGGCAGCCGCCGTACAGCGATGGCCAAGAGGCCGAAAAGACCGGGGAACAGAGCCTCCAGGGTCGACAGCGCCAACCACGGAACCGGCCCCACCAGACCGCTGATCCAGGGCAACAACGGTACGTAGAAGGCAAGACCGAAGAGAAATCCGTAGCCGAAACCGCCTACGGGCTTGGTGTCGGGGTGGGTCAACACCCAGGCCAGCAACGCGAACGCGGCGAACGACAGATACCACCACCCGAACGGCGGAAAGCTCAGGCACAGCAGCAGACCCGAGGCGACGGCGGCGGCCAGGCGCAACGCGCGCGGCTCCAAGACACGGCGCAGCCGGGCGGCGATCCGTGTCCATCGTGTGGCAGTCGGACCGGCGTCCGGGCCCACCGGGTCGACGTCAGCCGGGTTCTCGCTCCCGACTTCGGTGTCCTCCTTGATGGGGTCCGTGACCGCAGGCAGCGTCACGGTGTCATCGGATGGCCGGGACCAGTCGCGTCTGCGTCTGCGGTCAGCCATGGATGGTGACACCCCGGAGCACCGTCTGGCGGCACGTCGGCAGCGCATCGTCGGGGTCGAGTCGGGGTAGGGCCGGCACCCGCGACCGCGGGTCGGTGGACCAACGCTGCACGGTGTCGGCCGGTGCCGCGACCTCGAGACCCTCACGTCCGCCTGGAACGTCCCACACCGCATAGGACGCGGGCGCACCGGGCGCGAGCGTTCCCGTGACGCCGTCGCGCACCCCGCCCGCCCGCCAGGCGCCGCGGGTGGCCGCGCCAAACGCCGCGCGGGCCGAGATCGCACTGCCGTGGGTCTGATGCCGTATCGCGGCGCGCACCGTCGCCCAGGGATTCATGCTGGTCACGGGACTGTCCGAGCCGAAGGCGATGGGCACGCCTTGGGATGCTAACAGGGCGAACGGATTGAGCATCCGGGCTCGGTCGGCGCCCAGGCGCTGGGCATACATGCCGTGCTCACCGCCCCAGGCCGCGTCGAAGTTCGGTTGCATGCTGGCCACGACGCCCAACGCTCCGAGGCGGCCTGCCTGCTCTGCGGTCACCATCTCCAGGTGCTCCAATCGGTGGCCGCACCGGGCGACGGCGGGGCCACCGAACCTGGCCGCGACGCGGTCCAGCGAATCGACCACCGCGGCGACGGCGGCGTCGCCGATGACGTGGAAGCCCGCCGCGATTCCGGCCTCAGTGCACGCGCTCAGGTGGGCTTCGACGGTGTCGGCGTCGAGGTAGGAGTTACCGCACGTGTGCGGCGCGTCGGAGTAGGGCTCTTGCAGCCACGCAGTGCGCGAGCCGAGTGCACCGTCGACGAACAGGTCACCGGCCAGCCCGCGGGCGCCGGTCTGTTCGTGCAGCGCTCGCGCCTCGTCGGCGGTGCGCACGGCCTCACCCCAGTAGCCGACGATCTCGACGCCGTGACCGAGGGTGCGCAGCGCGTACCAGTCGTCGATGCCGCCGATCTGCGGTCCGGCACATTCGTGCACCGCGACGATGCCCGACCGCGCCGCGAGGTCCAGCGCGGCGACGCGGGCTTCGTGTAACTGGTTGGGCGTCAACATCTCCCGCGCCGCTGCCCGTGCCAGGTGATGGGCGTCGGCGGTGAGCGGTAGCCGAGGGTCGTAACCGGCTGCGATCGCCAGGCCTGGCACCATTTGCCGCAGCCCCGTGGACGCGACCGCGGAGTGCGCGTCGACCCGCGCGAGGTAGGCCGGCCTGCCGCCGAGGATGGCGTCCAACTCCTGCGTGGTCGGCGAAGTGCTTGTTGGCCAATCGGTTTCGTCCCAGCCGTGTGCCCAGATGAGGCGGTCGGGGTGGCTGCGTGCGTATTCGGTGACGCGCCGTAGCAGGTCCTCCAGGGAGGCGGCCGCGTGCAGGTCGAGGCCGATGACGGACAACCCCGTCGCGGTGAGGTGGACGTGGCTGTCGACGAACGCCGGCGCCACGAAGCCGCCGTCCAGGTCGAGGACGTCGGCATCGGGAAACTGCACCCGCCCGACGTCGTCGGTGCCGAGCCACCGCACCACGCCGTCCGGACCGTCGCTCACGGCCATCGCGGTGGCATCGGGCATCGCCGGGCTGTGCACGCGCCCGTTGACGAGAAGCGTCGTCAAGTTAGTCGGTGCGCCGCGGCAGGTAGCGCAGGTCGACTGGAGTCACGTCACCATCGACGACGTCGACGACCTCACCATCGATGTAGTCGCCGCGGCCCGGCCGGTACGGTGCGCTGCCCGCGGTGGCCACGACCAGCGGAACCCGGAAGAACCCTCGTGCGGCCAGCGCTACGACGGCCGGACGCGCCAGCGCACGGGTGGGCGGCAGGAGCAGTAGGACGCCAAGCACCGACGTGACGAACCCTGGCACGACCGTCAGGACGGAACCCAGTGCGACCAGAACACCGTCGGGCAGGGCGCCGCGGGGCGCGGCCAACCCCGACCGAAATCGCTGAATCTGGCGCTTGACCTGCGAACCGGCCAGCGCAAGGCCGAGCGCGAAGGTGCCGACCAGCAGGAGCACGGTCCAGCCGAAGCCGATCGTGGACGCCAGCCCGACCACCACCGCCAGCTCGACGAGGGCGTAGACGAGGAACAGCCGCATAGCCATGAAGTCTCAACGCTCGACGGAACCCAGGGGTTCCTAGCCCGCCGAGTCCACCGGTCGCACTTCGATGGCCGCGAGGATCTTGTCGACGCCGCCACGCACGATCGCCTGCGGAATCCACCACCATGCGTGCAACCAGTAGCGCCTGGTCACCAGGTCGAACACCCGCCGGGTCTCGGACTTCGGCAGATTGCGGGCCACCGCCTCGACGGGTTCGCCCTTGGGCTTGCCGAGCACGCCACACCTCTGGATGGTGACCCGCGGGGTGTTGTTGATCCGCTTGGTCTTCCACGATCCGGCGTCGGTGCTGATCAGCAGATTGCCGTCCTTGGGCGCACCCCAGATGGCGGTGGGCTTGGGCCTGCCGTCCTTGGTGAAGGTGGTCAGCAGGATGTACTTGGACTTGGCGACGTCGGCGAATGTCTCCGGCACGCCTCAGACCGCCGCCAACTCGATGGTCACGTTGTTCTTCATGCCCCCGCGCAGCTTGGAGAAGACGTTGAACGCCTTGCCGACGACTCCGTATCTCCTGCCGATGGCGTCGTAGGTCCCGCCGTTGGCCGACTTGTCCAGGATGGCGGCGGTGGCATCGACCGCCTCACCCTTGACGTTTCCCGTTCGATCACAGGGGGCGATCGTGACGTGCGACGTGTTGCGGATCCGCTTGACCTTCCACGACTTCTCCTGGGTGATGACGACCAGGCGGTCACCGTGGGGTGCGGCCCAGATGGCCGTCGGCTTCGGTCTGCCGTCCTTCGTGTACGTGGTCAGCAGGATGTATTCCGACTTGGCGACGTCGGCAAAGGTCACGGGCATGGCACCAAACCTACCGGTGCCGGGGGCCCTAGCCCTCGAGGTCACCCTCGGTCTCCAGCAGCACCCTGCGCAGCCCGTCGAGCGTCGATGCCTCCGGCTCCGCCCACATTCCGCGGCCTGCGGCCTCGAGCAACCGTTCTGCCATGCCGTGCAGCGCCCATGGGTTGGATTCGGCCATGAACTTGCGGTTCTCGTCGTCGAGCACGTACTCCCCCGCCAGCCGTTCGTACATCCAATCCGCCATCACGCCTGCGGTGGCGTCGTAGCCGAACAGGTAGTCGACGGTGGCTGCCATCTCGAACGCGCCCTTGTACCCGTGCCTGCGCATCGCCGTCATCCAGCGCGGGTTCACCACGCGGGCACGGAACACGCGGGTGGTCTCCTCCGACAAGGTGCGGGTGCGGACCGCGTCGGGCCGGGTGTTGTCGCCGATGTAGGCGGCGGGCGCCTGCCCGGTCAGAGCGCGGACGGTGGCCACCATGCCACCGTGGTACTGGAAGTAGTCATCGGAGTCGGCGATGTCGTGCTCGCGGGTGTCGGTGTTCTTGGCCGCCACCGCAATCCGCCGGTACTGGCGGTTCATGTCGTCGGCAGCCGAGACCCCGTCGAGACCGCGCCCGTAGGCGAAACCGCCCCATGCCGTGTAGACCTCGGCCAGATCGGCGTCGTCGCGCCAGTTCTTGCTGTCGATGAGCTGCAGCAGCCCTGCGCCGTAGGTGCCTGGCCTGGAGCCGAAGATCCTGGTGGTCGCCCGCCGCGTGTCGCCGTGGTCGGCGAGGTCGACCTTGGAGTGTGCGCGGACGTAGTTGGCCGCGTCGGGTTCGTCGAGCTCGGCGACGAGGCGGACGGCGTCGTCGAGCATCGTCACCACGTGCGGGAACGCGTCGCGGAAGAAGCCCGAGATCCGAACGGTGACGTCGATGCGGGGGCGGTCCAGCTCCTCGGTCGTCATTGCCTCGAGGTCGACGACCCGGCGGGACGCGTCATCCCACACCGGCCGAACACCAAGCAGCGCAAGGACTTCGGCGATGTCATCGCCGGACGTGCGCATCGCGGAGGTACCCCATACCGACAGGCCGACCGACTGCGGCCAGCACCCGTAGTCGTCCCGGTAACGGGCCAGTAGCGAATCGGCCATCGCCACGCCGGTGTCCCAGGCCAGCCGGGACGGCACCGCCTTGGGATCGACGGAGTAGAAGTTCCTGCCGGTCGGCAGCACGTTGACCAGCCCTCGCAGCGGCGATCCCGAAGGGCCCGCCGCGATGAACCTTCCATCGAGGGCGCGCAGCACCTGATCGATCTCCGCCGAGGTGCCGGCGAGCCGCGGCACCACCTCGGTGGCGGCGAATCGCAGCACCGCCGCGACGTTCGGATCGTCGGTCAGCCGATCGACCTGCTCGGCGTCCCAACCGGTCTCCTGCAGCGCGGCGACCAGCGCACGCGCCTTCTCCTCGGCGTCGTCGACGGCACCGCGGACGTCGGTGCCGTCCTCGGCCAGACCCAGCGCCTGTCGCAGGCCGGGGACCGAGCTGTCGCCGCCGAACAGCTGGCGGGCACGCAGGATCGCCAGCACCAGGTCGACCTGCGGCTGCCCCGCGGGTGCCTGCCCGAGGATGTGCAGTCCGTCCCGGATCTGGACGTCCTTGATCTCGCACAACCAGCCGTCGACGTGCAGCAGCATGTCGTCGAAGACGGCCTCGTCGGGCCGATCCTCCAGCCCGAGGTCGTGGTCCATCTTGGCCGCGCGCATCAGCGTCCAGATCTGCTGGCGGATGGCGGGCAGCTTGCCGGGATCGAGGGTGGCGATGTTGGCGTGCTCGTCGAGCAGCTGCTCGAGCCTGGCGATGTCGCCGTAGGTTTCGGCGCGGGCCATCGGCGGGATGAGGTGGTCGATGAGCGTGGCGTGCGCCCGCCGCTTGGCCTGGGTGCCCTCACCGGGATCGTTGACCAGGAACGGGTAGATCAGCGGCAGGTCGCCGAGCGCGGCGTCGGTGCCGCACGTCGCCGACATGCCCAGAGTCTTGCCAGGCAGCCACTCCAGGTTGCCGTGCTTGCCGAGGTGCACCACCGCGTCGGCACCGAAGCCGCCGTCGGCCACCGACCGGCCGAGCCAGTGATAGGCGGCCAGATAGTGGTGGCTGGGCGGCAGATCGGGGTCGTGATAGATCGCGACCGGGTTCGCGCCGAAGCCGCGCGGCGGCTGCACCAGCAGGACGGTGTTGCCTGCCTGCATGGCGGCGATGACGATCTCACCGTCGGGATCGGCGCTGCGGTCGACGAAGAGCTCGCCGGGCGCCGGGCCCCAGTGCTCGACGACCTGATCGGCCAGCGCGGCGGGCAGGGTGGCGAACCATTCGCGATACACCCTGGCGGGCAACCGAATCGGGTTTCCGACCAACTGTCCCTCGGTCAGCCAGTCCGGGTCCTGGCCGCCGCGTTCGATCAAGGCGTGGATCAAGGCGTCGCCGTCCTGGGCGTCGACGCCTGCCACCTCCCCGATCAGGTAGCCGGCGTCGCGCATCGCCCGCAGCAGCGCCACGGCGCTGGCCGGGGTGTCCAGGCCGACGGCGTTTCCGATGCGGGCGTGCTTGGTGGGGTAGGCCGAGAACACGACGGCCACCCGCTTCTCGTCGGCGGGGATGGTTCGGAGCCGGGCATGCCGCACGGCGAGGCCGGCGACCCTGGCGCACCGTTCGGGATCGCCGACGTAGGAGATCAGCCCTTCGTCGTCGATCTCCTTGAACGAGAACGGGACCGTGATGATCCGGCCGTCGAACTCAGGAACCGCGACCTGGGTAGCGACGTCGAGCGGGCTGAGACCCTCGTGGCTGTCCTCCCACTGGGAGCGGGACGTGGTCAGACACAGGCCCTGCAGGATCGGGACGTCGAGTGCCGCGAGATGCGCGACGTTCCAGCTGTCGTCGTCACCGCCGGCGCCGACGGTGGCGGGAACGGCACCCCCGGCGGCCAGCACCGTCACCACCATCGCGTCGGCGCCTGCGAGGGTGTCGAGCAGTTCGGGGGCTGGGGTACGTAGCGACGCGCAATACAGCGGCAGTGCACGGCCGCCCGCCGATTCGATGGCCTGGCAGAGCGATTCGACGTAGGCGGTGTTGCCCGCCAACTGCTGGGCGCGATAGAACAGAACCGCGATCGTTGGGCCGTCATCATTCGTTGACCCCCGCTCGAGGACCCCCCAACTGGGAAGGGTCATTGGCGGCTCGAACCCGATGCCGGTCATCAGCACCGTGTCGGACAGGAAGGCGTGCAGCTGGCGGAGATTGCCTACACCGCCCTGCGCCAGGTAGACGTGCGTCTGCAGCGCGATACCCGCGGGCACGTTGGACCGGCCCATCAGCTCGGCGTCGGGCGCCTGCTCTCCGCTGACCACGACCGCGGGAACACCGCTGGCGAGAACCGCGTCGATGCCGTCCTCCCAGGCGCGGAACCCGCCGAGGATGCGCACCACCACGACGTCGACGCCGGTCAACAACTCGGTCAGGTCATCGAGCAGCAGCCGGGACGGGTTGGCCCACCGATAACCAGCACCGCTGGTGCGGGCGGTGATCAGATCGGTGTCGGACGTAGACAGCAACAGAACGGTAGGCGACGACGTTGGGTTCTGATCGGCGTCCTGATCGGGTTGGGGCACGCCCCATTCGTACCGCACCGACCCCACGGGTCGAGACGTCGGTGCGGCTGGTCAATCAGCGGTCGGAGTTGCCCCAGCGGCTGTACCACGATTGGGGGTACGGCTGACCGGCGGCGGCGATGAGAACGGCCACGACGGCAAAGAACACGATGAGTCCGAACATTTCAATCCTCCTGTCCTTCCGAGCGCGCCGTCCACGCTGACGGGTCGCAATGGAAGTTCAAACAAAACGTAGGACTGATCGGCTCGAATTCGGTGCTTTAGTGTGCGATGGAACACACCCGTCGCGAACGTGACACGGCTCACATTCTCGAGGTCGTGAATTCGAATCGCGACCAGCCAAATGCTGGTCTCGGCGCAGAAAATCTGCGGAAATCGACGGGTGGCCAACTTTCCCAACATCGTGAAACTCGGCGCCAACATCGGCGCCCGGATCGACGGCGTCCACCTCGGCGGTGACGTTCCCGAGGCAACCGTCAAGGTGATCAACGACGCCCTGTTGACGCACAAGGTGATCTTCTTCCGCGACCAGCACCATCTCGACGACGACGGACAGCTCGCGTTCGCCAAACGCCTCGGGACGCCGACCACCGCACACCCGACGGTGACATCGCGGGGCGAGCGGGTACTGCCGATCGATTCCCAGTACGACAAGGCCAACAGCTGGCACACCGACGTGACGTTCGTCGACCGCATCCCAAAAGCCTCACTGCTGCGGGCGGTTACGCTGCCCGAGTACGGCGGCACGACCACGTGGGCGTCAACGGAGGTGGCCTACGACCAGTTGCCGGCTCCCCTGCGCGCGCTGACCGAGAATCTGTGGGCGGTGCACACCAACCAGTACGACTACGCCGAGAGCTACTACTCCGCGACCGCCGAGACCCTGACCGCCGCGGAGCGGGAGTACCGCGACGAGTTCGTCTCGGAGTACTACGAGACCGAGCATCCGGTGGTGCGCGTGCACCCGGAGACGGGCAAGCGGGTGCTGCTGCTCGGCCACTTCATCAAGCGGTTCGTTGGACTTGGCAGTACCGAGTCGAGCGCACTGTTCCAGCTGCTGCAAAACCGGGTCACCAAGTTGGAGAACACCATTCGTTGGTCTTGGCTGCCAGGCGACCTTGCCATCTGGGACAACCGCGCCACCCAGCACTACGCGGTATCCGACTACGACGACCAATACCGTCGGCTCAGTCGCATCACGCTGGCAGGCGATGTTCCCGTCGACGTGTACGGCACGCCCAGCCGCGTGATCGCCGGCGACGCGTCGCACTACTCGGACGTGGTGGTACCGCTGGCGGTCTGAGTTCCCGACCAAGGATTCACAGCCGGTGCATCTCCCGGCACATGGCGGCATCCTCCAGGTAGCCGCAGCGCCGCGGATAGCTTCGCGGCATGCGCCGCTCCTCGCGTTGCTCGCGCGGCGTGGCGGCCGTCGCCAACATGACGGCCTGCTCGGAGATCAGAACGGGCGCGGACCCCTCGACCACCGCGCCCGTTCCGATCAATCCGCGCGGCGCGGATTCGCGCGCCGAAACCTCTACGGACATGACGTTCCCCCTGTTCGTGTCCCCGTGGATCCGGGTCCAACCGACGTAGAGCGAACGTATTTCGGCGGCGGTTCTCGGTCACGCGTAGTCCGCTACTCGAATCGCGATTTGGGTACCGCTCCTATGCTCGAAGCTGACATGACGAGGGTCCGCGACGACGACGCCTGCCCTGGCGCACTGCAGGTGCACCAGGCGGCCGACGGAGCGCTGGCCCGGATCCGATTGCCCGGCGGCATGATCACCGCCGAGCAGCTACTCGCCCTTGCCGTCTCCGCGACGCGGTTCGGCTCGCAGGCAATGGAACTCACCTCCCGCGGCAACGTCCAGATTCGCGGCATCACCGATCCCGAGGCCCTGGCCGACGCGATCGCCGCTGCCGGCCTGTTGCCATCGCCGAGCCACGAACGGGTGCGCAACATCCTCGCCTCCCCGCTGACCGGCCGATCGGGCGGCAACGCCGACGTCCGCGACCTCGTGCGCGACCTCGACGCCGCGATCCAGGCCAGCCCAGCGCTGGCCAGCCTGCCCGGCCGCTTCTTGTTCGGCGTCGACGACGGCCGCGGTGACGTGTCCGGATCCGGCGTCGACGTGGGCGCCCTCTTGCTGGATGCCGAACGGGCAGCACTTCTGGTGGCGGGCGTCGACACCGGTGTCCGGCTGCCATCGGCCGACGTCGCCGCGGCCCTCGTCGCGGTTGCCGAGAACTTCGTCGAAACTCGCGGAAGCGCCTGGCGGACAACGGAACTCGTGGATATCGAGCCGCTGCTAGCCGGGCTCACCAGATCCGCAGAACCCGGGGCCACGTGGCCGCCGGTGCAGCAGCCTCCCGTCGGCTGGATCGCACAGGACGACCATCGCGTTGCCCTAGGCGCCGCGGTGCCAATCGGCGTGCTCGAGGCCCGCACCGCCGAGTTCCTCGCCGCCATCGAAGCACCACTGGTGATCACGCCGTGGCGCTCGGTGCTGGTATGCGACCTCGACGAGGGCGTTGCCGACGTCGCGCTCCGCGTGCTGGCTCCGCTCGGGCTGGTGTTCGACGCGGATTCGCCGTGGTTGTCGGTGAGCTCGTGCACGGGTAGCCCGGGGTGCGCGCACTCGGTCGCCGACGTGAGGGCGGATGCTGCCGCAGCCGTCGGCACGCCCAGCGACGTGCACCGGCACTTCGTTGGTTGCGAGCGGGCGTGCGGCAGCCCGCCCGTCGGCCAGATTCTGGTGGCGACCGCGGACGGTTACCGGCCACGTCACCCGTAGGGTGATCGGGTGCTCGACTACATCCGCGACGCCGCCGAGATCTATCGGCAATCGTTCGCCACGATCCGCGCGGAGGCGGATCTGGCGCGCTTCCCCGGCGACGTCGCCGGGGTCGTGGTCCGGCTGATCCACACGTGCGGTCAGGTCGACGTCACCGAGCACGTCGCCTACACCGACGACGTCGTCACCACGGCCCGAGCCGCGCTCGATGCCGGTGCGCCCGTCTTGTGCGATTCGTCGATGGTGGCCTCGGGCATCACCCGATCCCGGTTGCCCGCCGACAACGAGGTGGTCTCGCTCGTCGCCGATCCCGGTGCCGCCGACCTGGCCTCCCGACTGGGCAGCACCCGGTCAGCCGCCGGGGTCGACCTGTGGGCCGACCGTCTGGGCGGTGCGGTTCTGGCGATCGGCAACGCTCCGACCGCGCTGTTCCGGCTGCTGGAACTGATCGACGACGGTGCCCCCGTGCCGGCTGCGGTGTTGGGCGGTCCGGTCGGGTTCGTCGGGTCGGCGCAATCCAAGCAGGAGCTCGTCGACCGGCCACGTGGGATGTCCTACCTGGTGGTGACGGGAAGGCGCGGCGGCAGTGCGATGGCCGCGGCCGCCGTCAACGCGATCGCGAGCGAGCGCGAATGACGCCGCGCGGCACGCTCTGGGGCGTCGGACTCGGCCCCGGTGACCCGGAATTGGTCACGGTCAAGGCCGCCCGCGTGATCGGCGAGGCCGACGTGGTGGCCTATCACAGCGCCCGGCACGGACGCAGCATCGCGCGCACCATCGCCGTGCCCTACCTGCGGCGCGGCCAGGTCGAGGAGCACTTCGTGTACCCGGTGACCACCGAGACATCCGATCACCCCGGCGGCTACGCGGGGGCGATGGAGGACTTCTACCGGGAGGCCGCCGACCGCATCGCCGTGCACCTCGAGGCAGGCCGCAACGTGGCCCTGCTCGCGGAGGGCGACCCGCTGTTCTACAGCTCCTACATGCACATGCACACGCGGTTGACGTCCCGGTTCGACGCCGTCATCGTTCCCGGCGTGACGTCGGTGAGCGCGGCCTCCGCGGCCACCGGCATGCCGCTGGTGCAGGGCGACGAGGTGCTGACGATCCTGCCTGGCACGCTGCCATCCGACGAGCTGCGGCGCAGGCTCGCCGACACCGACGCTGCCGTCGTGCTCAAGCTCGGCCGCTCGTATCCCGCTGTGCGAGAGGCACTCTCCGCTGCCGGCCGGTTGAACGAGGCGCTGTACGTGGAGCGGGCCAGCACCTCCGGGCAGAAGGTGCTTCCCGCCGCGGACGTCGACGAGGCATCGGTGCCCTACTTCTCGTTGGCGATGCTGCCAGGGATGTCGTCTCCTCCCGAGAAGTCCGGCAGCGTCGCGGTCGTCGGGCTCGGCCCCGGTGACGTCGACTGGATGACGCCGCAGTCGCGCCGCGAACTCGCCGCCGCCACCGACCTCATCGGCTACGGCCCGTACCTCGACCGAGTCGGCATCCGGCCCGGCCAGCTCCGCCACCCGAGCGACAACACCGACGAGCCGGCCCGCGCGAAGCTGGCATGCACCCTCGCCGAGCAGGGCCACGCCGTCGCGGTGGTGTCGTCGGGCGATCCCGGCGTCTTCGCGATGGCGACCGCGGTGCTCGAGGAGGCCAAGCAATGGCCCGGCGTCGACGTGCGGGTGATCCCGGCGATGACCGCGGCGCAGGCCGTCGCCAGCCGCGTCGGCGCGCCACTGGGCCACGACTACGCGGTCATCTCGCTGTCGGACCGGCTCAAGCCGTGGGAAGTCATCGCCGCGCGACTCACCGCGGCGGCCGTCGCCGACCTGGTGCTGGCCATCTACAACCCGGCGTCGAAGACCCGCACCTGGCAGGTCGGGGCCATGCGCGACCTGCTGCTCGAGCACCGCGACGGCTCCACGCCCGTTGTGATCGGCCGCGACGTGGCCGGCCCCGGCGAGCGCGTCGACGTGGTGCGACTGGCCGACCTCGACCCCGCCACGGTCGACATGCGCTGCCTGGTCATCGTCGGGTCGTCGCAAACCCAGTGGCACGGCGATCGCGTGTTCACCCCGCGCCACTACCCCGATGCCTGACCCGCCGAGGTAGTGTCCGGCCGTGGCCAACGCCGTGCCGATCCCGCGCCACCCCGCCGATGTCACCGCCGAGTGGTTGGGAGCCGTACTCGACACCGACGTACGTGCGGTCGACGTCGTCCCCATCGGTACCGGACAGACCGGCGCCACCTACCGCCTGACGGCCACCTACGCGGACGACGAAGCGGGCCTGCCCGCCACGTTCGCGGTCAAGCTGTCATCGCAGGACGAGACGGTCCGCGAACGGGTCGCGCTCGGCTACCGCTCCGAGCACGCCTTCTACACGCACGTTGCCGACCTGGTGCGAGTGCCGATCCCCCACCATCACTTCTGCGAGATCTCCGACGACGGTGGCGATTTCGTGCTCCTGCTGGCGGACCTCGCCCCCGCGGCACAGGGCGACCAGATCGGCGGCTGCACCCCGGCAGAAGCGGAACTGGCCGTGCGGGCACTGGCTGGTCTGCACGCGCCCACGTGGTGTGACGCGAAGTGGTCGAACTTCCCCGGGCTGGTCATGTCGGTACCGGATCGGGATGCGGCCAAGGGCTTCGGCGACATCGCCGTGATGGCCACCCAGATCACGCTGGACCGATATGGCGACCGGATCACCGAGCAGGATCGCGACACCGTCACCGAGGCCATGTCGATGGTGACGCCGTGGCTGCTGGCCGAGCCGGGCCGGTTCGCACTCGTGCACGGCGACTACCGCCTCGACAACATGCTCTTCACACCGGACCGGACCCGGATCACCATCGTGGACTGGCAGACGCTGGGATCGGGTCTGCCCGCCCGCGACCTGTCCTACTTCACCGCGACGAGCCTGCTTCCCGAGGTCCGGGCCACGGTCGACGACGCCCTGGTGGACGCCTACCACGACGAGCTGCTGCGCCACGGCGTCACCGGCTACGTCCGCGAAACCTGTTGGCGCGACTACCGCATCGGCACGTTGCAGGCACCGCTGCTGACCGTGCTGGGGTGCGCGTTCGCAGGTACGACCGAGCGCGGCGACGACATGATGATGGTGATGCTGGCGCGCAGCTGCCAGGCCATTCGCGAGCTTGGCAGCCTCGATGTGGTCAGAGCGCTCTGACCCACGCCTCGGCTTCGGCAAGGGTCGGAACTGCGCGTACGTCGTCGGGCAACGGCGGGCGGTCCACCATGACCACGGGAACTCCGAGGTCATCTGCGGCGTCGATCTTGGCACGCGTCATGTCACCGCCGCTGTTCTTCGTCACCAGCGCGTCGATGCGGTGTACCCGCAGGAGCTCCAGTTCGTCGTCGTGGCGGTACGGCCCGCGCGACAGCAGCAGGTGGTGCCGCAAGGGCAGCGCGTCGCCGTCCGGCGGGGTCACCGCCCGGATCAGGAACCAGGCGTCGACGCCCGCGAATGCGCCGACACCGGTGCGTCCCGTGGTCAGGAACACCCGCGAATAGCCTTTGCCGGCAACCACTTCGGCGGCTTCGACGTCAGAACCCACCACGATCGCGGTGCCGTTCGGCCACGCCGGACGGGCCAGCACCAGGTGCGGTAGGTCAAGCGCGTGGCATGCCGTCGTGGCGTTCGCGGTGATGGTCGCGGCGAACGGGTGCGTCGCATCGACCACACCGTCGACTCCGGACTCGGCCAACCACCGCCGCAGTCCGTCGACACCGCCGAAACCGCCGATGCGCACCTCGCCGATCGGCAGGGCGGGATCGGGCACCCGGCCCGCCAACGAACTGATCACCGCAACGTCGGGATGCAACCGCGACGCCAGTGCCCGCGCCTCGGCAGTCCCGCCGAGCAGTAGCAGTCGAACCATGCTCAGTGTCGGCTTCCCCGGCGCCGGTCCGCCGAGTACAGGTAGCTGTCGGTGAATCCCTCCGTGCCCAGCACGTCACCGACGATGATCACTGCGGTGCGGGTGATCTCGGCGGCATGCATCTTCCCGGCGAGGTCACTGAGCGTGCACCTCAGCACCGTCTCCTGCGGCCAGCTCGCGAATGCCACCACCGCACAGGGGGTCTCGGCATGGTAGCCGCCGTCGATCAGCTGGGGGGCGATCGCGTCGACCTGCGCGGCGGCCAGATGCAGCACAAGCGTGGCGCCCGGTGCCGACAACGCCGCCAGGTCCTCCCCTGCGGGCATCGCCGTCGACAGCGTCGCCACCCGCGTCAAGGTGACGGTCTGCGACACTCCGGGCACGGTCAGCTCGCGGCCGAGCGCGGCCGCCGCAGCGGCGAACGCCGGTACGCCTGGCACGATCTCGTAGTCCACGCCGAGCGCGTCGAGGTGCCTGCACTGCTCGGCAAGGGCGCTGTAGATGGACGGGTCGCCGGAGTGCAGCCGCGCCACGTCGAGTCCGGCGGCATGGGCGTCGGCGAGTTCGGCGACGATCTGCTCGAGGGTCAGTGGCCCCGTGTCGATCACCTTCGCGTCGGGCGGGCAGAGGGCCAGCAGGTCGTCGGGCATGATCGAGCCGGCGTACAGACACACCGGGCAGCGGCTCAGCAGCCGCTGCCCGCGCACGGTGATCAGATCCGCCGCGCCGGGCCCCGCGCCGATGAAGTAGACGGTCATTGCTTGGTCACCCGCCACTGCGTGACCGGCATCGTCGGGCGCCACCCCGTGAAGCCGCCAACGGGCTCGCCTCGGTAGTGCTGAAACCGCCGAAGCTCACCCCCGAGGCGCGAATACCATTCGGCAAGAACTGCTTCGGATTCCACGGTCACGGCATTGGCGACCAGTCGGCCGCCGACGGGCAGCCGCTCGACGCATGCCTCCAACAGCCCGGGCGTAGTGAGGCCGCCGCCGATGAAGATCACCGCGGGCGGTGGCACGAAGTCGAAGGCCTCTGGCGCGTCGAAGTGCACCTCGACCCGCGCGCCGAACGCCACCGCGTTCTCCGTGATCCGCTTGCGCCGAGCCTCGTCGCGTTCGAATGCCACTGCCTGGCAACCGGTTCCGCTGCGGCACCATTCGATTGCGATACTGCCCGATCCCGAGCCGACGTCCCACAGCAGTTGTCCGGGCCGCGGTGCCAGCGCCGCCAGTGTCACCGCGCGCATCGTCTGCTTGGTGATCTGGCCGTCGTTGGCGAATGCGTCGTCGGGGAGCACGGTCGACACCCGGTCATCGGGCAGATATCGCACGGCGATCACGTTGAGTGGGTCGACGTGGCCGGGAGGTCGAACCGCCCACTCCTTCGCAGTGGCCGAGCGGCGGAGTTCCCCTGGGCCGCCGAGCTGCTCGAGCACGGTCATCTCGGAGTCGCCGCGGCCGGTCCCGGCCAACAACTTCGCCAGCGCAGCGGGGCTGGTGGCGTCGCGGGACAACACGACGGCCTGACCACCCCTGCGGACCGCGGTGTGCGGCTCGGCGTTGACGAGGCTGATGATCTCGGTGTCCTGCACCGCCCACCCGACCCGCGAGCACGCCAACGTCACCGACGACACGTGCGGCAGCACGTGCACCACGTCGGATCCGTACATCCGGATGAGCACGTTCCCGACACCGTGCAGCAGCGGGTCGCCGCTGGCCACCACGTGCACGTCGCCATCGGCGTCGTCGAGCAGCGTGCGCAGGGCGGGCAACATCGGCGACGGCCACGGTCGCTTGACGGCGGTGACGCTGCCGTCGAGCAGGTCGAGCTGGCGCTGGGACCCGTAAACAACCGTCGCCCTCGACAGTTCGGCGAGCGACGCACTCGCCAACCCCCCCATCCCGTCGGCACCGATGCCGATGACGACGATCATCGCGGCAACCTCCGCCACACCGCGCGTGGCAACAGCCGGAATCCGAACACCAGAAGCGCCAAGGACGCCGGCACCCACACTTCGGCGCGACCCTTGGCCAGGGCGCGCGCGGTCGCATCGGCGACCTGCGCCGGCGTGCTCGACAGCGGCGCGGGCGTCATGCCCTCGGTCATGCGGCCGACCACGAAGCCGGGCCGGACCAGCAGCAACAGGACCCCGGAACCGTGCAACGCGTCGGCCAGACCGCCTGCGAAGCCATCGAGTCCCGCCTTGGCCGAGCCGTACACGTAGTTGGCGCGGCGCACCCTCGCGCCCGCGACGGACGAGAACACCACGATGGCGCCCCTGCCTGCCTCGCGCATGGTGGCCCCCAACACGGTCAGCAGGCTGACCTGGGCGGTGAAGTCGGTGTGCACGATGGCCGCGGCGTGCGCGGCATCGGATTCGGCCCGTGCCTGGTCGCCGAGAATGCCGAAGGCCAGCACAGCGGTGCCGATCGGGCCGTGGTCGGCCACGATCGACGCGACGAGGGCGGCGTGGGAGGTCAGGCGGTCGGCGTCGAACTCCCGCACGTGCACGACTGCCGCACCTGCGGCGGTGACGGCCGCGACCTCGTCGGTCAGCCGGTCGGCGGTCCGCGCGGCAAGGACCACGGTGGCTCCCCGAGCCAGTCGCGCCGCCAGCTCGACGCCGATTTCGCTGCGGCCGCCGAATATCACCACCAGGCCCGTGTCATTCACGGCTGCGATTATGTCCTGCGCTAGGTTGGACTTCGATGGCGAAGGCAACGACGAGGCTCACGAACGACGCAATGGCGTTTCTCACCGAACGCCATCTCGCCATGTTGACCACGCTACGGTCGGACACCTCGCCACACGTCGTCGCGGTCGGATTCACGTTCGATCCGAAGACGCACGTGGCCAGGGTGATCACCTCGGGTGGCTCGCAGAAGGCCGTGAACGCCGCCGAGCGCGGGATCGCCGTGCTGAGCCAGGTCGACGGCGCCCGCTGGCTTTCCCTCGAGGGCAGCGCGACCGTGAACTCCGACGCAGATGCGGTACGCGACGCCGAGCTGCGCTACGCCCAGCGGTATCGCACGCCGCGGGTCAATCCGCGCCGCGTGGTGATCGAGGTTCGGGTCGAGCGGGTGCTCGGCTCGTCGGATCTTCTGGACCGTGGCGACTGAGCGGATGGTCGGTTCGTCACACGTGCCGGGCCGCTTCCTGGACGAGTTGCACGCGCGAGGCTCACCTTCCCAAGCCTGACCGACCTCCTCGCCCAGTACCAAGACCTGAACGAGGCGGGCATCGAACCGCACGTACCCGTGCAGCACCGTCCGACGACGTCGATCTACTATCGCGATCCCGACGGCAACACGGTTGAGCTTCAGATCGACAACTTCAAGACACCCGACGAAGCGACCGAATACTTTCTGGGGCAGCCGTTTGAGGCCGACCCGTTCGGCCCGTCGTTCGATCCGGACGCAATGCTGAGCGCGCTCCGGTCGGGCGTCCCCGAAACCGAACTCACCACGAGGGCCTGGGCGATGACCTGCACGCAGCGCAACGTCCCCGAGCTGTTGTTGACGTGACCGCGCACTACACCACCACGAGGTCATGCGGCTGCTCATTGACCGACATCACACCGTCTTCGGTGACGACGACGATGTCCTCGATGCGGGCACCCCACTGGCCGGGAAAGTAGATGCCCGGCTCGACGCTGAACGCCATGCCAACTTGTAGCGGAATGTCGTTGCCCGCCACGATGTAGGGCTCCTCGTGCACGGACAGGCCGATGCCGTGTCCGGTGCGGTGCACGAACGCGTCGGCCAGCCCAGCGGCCGCCAGCACGTCACGGGCCGCCGCGTCCACCTGTTCGGCGGTCACGCCCGGCCGCACCGCCGCGACCGCCGCCCGTTGCGCCTCCTGCAGTACCGAGTAGCGCTGCACCACTTCCGGTTCCGGCGTACCGATGCTGTAGGTCCTCGTGGAGTCCGAGTTGTAGCCGGGGTCGTACGGTCCGCCGATGTCGACGACGACGACGTCGCCATCCTGCAGCACCCGATCGGAGCACTCGTGGTGCGGGTCGGCGCCGTTGGGGCCGGAGCCGACGATGATGAAGGCCACCTCCGAATGTCCCTCCTCGACGATGGCGCGGGCGATGTCGGCGGCGACGTCGGCCTCGGTGCGCCCAGGCACCAGGAACTCCGGTACCCGTGCGTGCACCCTGTCGATCGCGGCTCCCGCCTTGCGCAGCGCGTCGATCTCGGCCGCGTCCTTGATCATTCGCAGGCGGCGCAGCACGTCGGTGGCGAGCACGGGCACGACGCCGAGCACGTCGGCCAGCGGCAGTAGGTGCAGCGCCGGCATCGAATCGGTCACGGCCGTGGCGACCGGACCTGGCGCGCCACCGAGGGCGTCTGCGACCAGCCGGTACGGATCCTGGCCGTCCACCCAATCACGCACGGAGAGACCGAGTTCCGGCACTGCGGACTCCTTCAGCGCGGCGAGTTCCATCCGGGGCACCACGATCGCGGGCTCCTGGCCCCCAGAACCTGGAACCACCAGCGCGGTCAGCCGTTCGAAGGTCTGGGCCCGCGAGCCGAGCAGGTAGCGCAAGTCGTAGCCGGGTGTGATGACCAGACCCGCAAGGCCTGCCGCCGCCGTCGCCTCGGCAGCGGCCTTCAGTCGCTGCGCGTACACGTCGGTGCCGAATCGGAGGCTACTCATGCCGACGAGGCTAATCGGCCCGCCAGTAGCTGGCGACCTCGACCAGGTTGCCGTCGGGGTCACGGCAGTAGTGCGACGTCATCGGGCCCTGCGCACCCGTCTTCGGGACCGGACCCTCGGTGATCTCGACGCCGCAGTCCCGCAGGTGCGCCCCGATCGCGTCGGGGTCGACGTCGGCGATGAAGCACAGGTCGAGCGAGCCTGGCGCATCCACCGCGCCCGTCACCCAGTTCGGCGCACCGGTGGGCCGCACGTTGATCTTCTGTACGCCGAACGCCAGGGCGATCCGGCCGCCGCCGAACACCTCGCGTCTCATCCCAAGCACCCGCACGTACCAGTCGACGGTGGTCTCGACGTCGTGGCAGTTCAACACGACGTGGTCGATGTGATCGATGGAGAAGGCCATACCCCCCGCTACTGTCACTCGAATGCCGGGCGATATCCACGAACACACCAACGGTCCCGTCCTGCTGCTCGACGGGGCCAGTATGTGGT
>JAOPVF010000315.1 GCA_025963195.1 Mycobacterium sp.
AAGGACTTTCGGTGGGTACCTCGCTGTGTCAGCCGGAGATGATCGACACCTGCAAGAAGCTTCTCGAGGACTACGGCGACGTCATCCACCTTCCCGTGGACATCGTCGTCACGGCGGAGTTCGCCGCGGACTCGCCGCCCGAGACCGTCGCCGCCGACCGCATCCCCGACGGCACGATGGGCCTCGACATCGGCCCGGAGTCGGTCAAGCGGTTCACCGCACTGCTCTCGAACGCGAAGACCGTGTTCTGGAACGGCCCCATGGGCGTATTCGAGTTCCCGGCGTTCGCGGCGGGCACCAAGGGTGTCGCCGAGGCGATCATCGGAGCGACGGCCAAGGGCGCCTTCAGCGTCGTCGGCGGTGGCGATTCCGCAGCTGCGGTGCGCCAGCTCGGACTGGCCGAGGACGGCTTCTCTCACATTTCGACCGGCGGCGGGGCTTCGCTGGAATACCTTGAGGGCAAGACGCTGCCGGGTATTGCCGTGCTCGAGCAGTCCTGATCGCCCAGCCCCGAAGAACCGAGGAGACCCGTGCCCCGTAAGCCGCTGATCGCCGGCAACTGGAAGATGAACCTCAATCACTACGAGGCCATCGCCCTCGTGCAGAAGATCGCGTTCTCGTTGCCGGAGAAGTACTTCGCCAAGGTCGACGTCACCGTCCTCCCGCCGTTCACCGATCTGCGCAGCGTGCAGACGCTGGTCGACGGAGACAAACTCAAGCTCACCTACGGGGCGCAGGATCTGTCACCGCACGACTCCGGCGCCTACACCGGTGACATCAGCGGCGCCTTCCTGGCCAAGCTCGGCTGCACGTTCGCAGTCGTCGGGCACTCCGAGCGCAGGACCTACCACGGGGAGGACGACGCCCTGGTTGCCGCCAAGGCCGCCGCGGCGTTCAAGCACGGACTGACCCCGATCGTGTGCATCGGCGAGGGTCTGGAGATTCGCGAGGCCGGCAATCACGTCACCCACTGCACCGAACAGCTCAAGGGCTCACTGGCCGGGCTGACCGCCGAACAGCTCACCACGATCGTCATCGCCTACGAGCCGGTGTGGGCGATCGGCACCGGCCGGGTGGCCAGCGCCGCCGATGCGCAGGAGGTGTGTGCGGCCATCCGCAAGGAACTCGCCGAGCTGTCCACTTCGGCGATCGCCGCTGGCGTGCGAGTGCTCTACGGCGGGTCGGTCAACGCCAAGAACGTCGGCGAGATCGTCGCGCAGGACGATGTCGATGGCGCCCTGGTCGGTGGCGCATCGCTGGACGGCGAGCAGTTCGCGATCCTGTCGGCCATCGCCGCCGGCGGCCCGATTCCGTAAACCGGCGCGTCGCCCGGTATTCTGGCGCTCATGGTTTTCGCTCTGCAGATCACCCTGATCGTCACCAGTATCTTGGTGGTGTTGCTGGTGTTGCTGCACCGTGCCAAGGGCGGTGGCCTGTCCACGCTGTTCGGCGGTGGCGTTCAGTCCAGCCTCTCGGGCTCGACGGTCGTCGAGAAGAACCTCGACAGGTTGACGTACTTCGTCACGGGCATCTGGGTGGTCTCGATCATCGGCGTCGCGCTGCAGATCAAATACGGCGCCTAACACCCGTCAGCACCGCTCGCCTGGTACCAGCTCACAACCAGGAACCACTCAGCAGCGCCCCCTAACATCGTCGCCGTGGCCGCGAACCTGCTCGGACTACTGCGTGTTGGCGGCTTTGCCGCGGCACTTCTCTGTGTGAGTGCTGGCGTTGCCGCGGCGGACCCACTGCCCGTTGCGGACGTGACCCAATCGGCGGACACCGACGATGGCTGGCACCTGAGTGCTGCGCTCACCAGAATGACCATCAACTCCGTGCCGAACATGGCCGCCACGGCCTTCACCAGGGAGGGATTCGTCACGGGAAAGGCCGCCGCGACCATCGACGGCAACGGTGCGGTCGCGGTGAACTCGGGCACCCTCGTCTTCGGCCTGCAGCTGGGCTGCCAGATCGACCTCAGTGAGGGTGGGAGCGTCGGGGGAAACGCAGACATCGGGATCAACCCCGGCCTCGGTGCGGGTGACGCCCTCAGCGACATCGGCCCGTACGCGGACCTTGGCGGCAACGTCTCGATCAACCTCCTGCCGGGGACGATCACCAACGTGGGGCTCGGGAAGAAGGCGCTCAAGGGCCGCACCGGCGAGATCGTGGTGCACGACGCGCACGTCAAGGTCGACGCGTGTGGCGGAGCGGTGTCCGTCCGGTTCTTCGCCACGGTGATGATCGACACCGACAAGTCCGACGACAGCGTCAACGCCTACGGCGACATCCTCTCGCTGTGAGCCCGTCCAAGATGTGGATCGCGGCAGCGGCCCTCTCGCTCATCGGGTGGGCTGTCCTTCCAGTCGGCACCGCCAACGCAGACTGCACTGTGGCCGGTGACTTCGGCGCAGGCGCCGGTTGCCCGCCCCCCGGCGACTCGTCGGGATCGGGCAACGCCGAGAGTTGGCCCCCGACGTCCGTGGACTGGCCGCCGCAGTTGGCTTCCGACGCCGGCAGCGATGACAAGGGTGGCGGCGGGACGGAGTCGACGCCCATCGTCATGCCGAATGGACAGAAGCCTCCGCCCGCCGCGCACCTGGATTCGACCAGCACGTCCACCCCGCCCAAGCCGATCGTTCCGGTGGGTGCGCCGACGCCGTGAGCACTACCTCACCATGCGCGGTGTTCCGGGTACGTCGATACTTGACGGATGGCCGATGCTTCCGACACCGTGCTCGAACCCATCGGCTCCGTGCGCCGTACGCAAGTGGGTCGTGAAGCGACCGAGCCGATGCGCGAGGACATCCGGCTTCTTGGCACCATCCTCGGCGACACGGTCCGCGAGCAGAACGGCGATGCCGTCTTCGATCTCGTCGAACGCGCCAGGGTCGAATCGTTCCGGGTCCGCCGATCAGAGATCGACCGTGCCGAACTCGCTGGCCTGTTCGACGGCATCGACGTGCATCGGGCCATCCCGGTCATCCGCGCCTTCACCCACTTCGCCCTGCTGGCCAACGTCGCCGAGGACATCCACCGGGAACGCCGCCGCGCCGTGCACGTCGCCGCGGGGGAGCCGCCGCAGAACAGCAGCCTGGCCTCGACGTACCTGAAGCTGGAATCAGCCGACCTCGACTCCGCGACCGTTGCGGACGCGCTCACCGGCGCGCTGGTGTCGCCGGTGATCACCGCGCATCCCACCGAGACCCGGCGCCGCACGGTGTTCGACACCCAGCACCGGATCACCGAGTTGATGCGCCTGCGCGCGCACGGCCACAGCCACACCGACGACGGTCGCAGCATCGAACTCGAACTGCGCCGCCACATCCTGGTGTTGTGGCAGACCGCACTGATCCGATTGTCCCGGTTGAAGATTCAGGACGAGATCGAGACCGGGCTGCGGTACTATCCGGCAGCCTTCTTCGAGGTCATCCCTCGGGTGAACGCCGAGGTACGAGCTGCTCTGCAGGCGCGCTGGCCGGACGCACGGCTGCTCGAGGAACCGATCCTGCGGCCCGGCTCCTGGATCGGCGGCGACCGCGACGGCAACCCGAACGTCACCGCCGAGGTGGTCCGGCTGGCCACCGGCAGCGCGGCGTACACGGCGCTGGCCCACTACTTCGTCGAGCTGACCGCGCTCGAGGAGGAACTGTCGATGTCGGTGCGGCTGGTGCAGATCAGCGACGAACTGGCCGCCCTCGCCGACACCTGCGCCGAGCCTGCCCGTGCGGACGAGCCGTACCGGCGGGCCTTACGGGTCGTGCACGGCCGCCTCACCGCCACCGCCGCAGAGATCCTCGACCGGCAACCCGAGCGGCTGCTCGATCTGGGCATGTCGAGATACGAAACGCCGGGCGAGCTGTTGGCCGACCTCGACGTCATCGACGCCTCCCTTCGCGCGAACGGCAGCGAGGTGCTGGCCGACGACCGGCTGGCGCGCTTGCGGGAAGCCGTGCGCGTCTTCGGTTTTCACCTGTCCGGGCTGGACCTGCGGCAGAACTCCGACGTGCACGAGGAGGTCGTCGCCGAGCTGCTGGCCTGGGCAGGCGTGCATCCCGACTACCTCTCGCTGCCCGAGTCCGAGCGCGTCGAAGTGCTCGTCGCGGAGCTGGCCACGCGCAGGCCGCTGGTCGGCCCTGGCGCCGAACTGTCCGAGCTCGCCCGCAAGGAGCTCGACATCGTGACGGCAGGGGCTCGCGCGGTGAAGGTGTTCGGGCCCAACGCGGTACCCAACTACATCATCTCCATGTGTCAGTCGGTGTCGGACATGCTCGAGGCAGCGATCTTGCTCAAGGAAGCCGGCCTGTTGGACGCATCAGAAGAGCATCCGTACAGCCCCGTCGGCATCGTGCCGCTCTTCGAGACCATCGACGACCTGCAGCGCGGCTCGGCGATTCTCGAGGCGGTACTCGACCTTCCGCTGTACCGCGCGCTGGTGCACGCTCGCGGTGAGCACCAGGAGGTCATGCTCGGCTATTCCGACTCCAACAAGGACGGCGGTTACCTCGCGGCGAACTGGGCGCTGTACCGGGCCGAGCTGGATCTGGTGGAGTCGGCCCGCAAGACGGGAATCCGATTGCGGCTCTTCCACGGTCGCGGCGGCACCGTCGGTCGCGGCGGAGGGCCCAGCTACGACGCCATCCTGGCGCAGCCGCCGGGAGCGGTGAAGGGGTCGCTGCGCATCACCGAGCAGGGAGAGGTGATCGCCGCCAAGTACGCCGAACCACGCACGGCACACCGCAACCTGGAGACGCTACTGGCGGCGACGCTGGAGTCCACCCTGTTGGACGTCGAGGGCCTTGGCGACGACGCAGCCCCCGCGTACGAGGTGCTCGACGACCTGGCCGCACGGGCCCAGAAGGCGTACGGCGAACTGGTACACGACACACCGGGTTTCGTCGAGTACTTCAAGGAATCCACCCCCGTCAGTGAGATCGGCGCGCTGAACATCGGCAGCCGCCCCGCCTCCCGCAAGCCGACCACGTCGATCTCCGACCTGCGGGCCATTCCGTGGGTGCTGGCCTGGAGCCAGTCCCGCGTCATGCTGCCAGGGTGGTACGGCACCTGGACGGCGTTCGAGGACTGGGTCGCGGCAGGCCCGGAAACTCCCGAGGCGCGTCTCGGGGTACTGCAGGACCTCTACGAGCGGTGGCCGTTCTTCCGTACCGTGCTGTCCAACATGGCGCAGGTGCTGGCCAAGGCCGACATGGGGCTTGCCGCACGGTATGCCGAGTTGGTCGACGATGAAGCGCTGCGGCACAGGGTGTTCGACAAGATCGTCGACGAGTACCAACGCACCCTGCGGATGCACAAGCTGATCACCGGCCACGACGACCTGCTGGCCGACAACCCGGCGCTGGCCCGCTCGGTGTTCAACCGGTTTCCGTACCTCGAGCCGTTGAACCACCTGCAGGTCGAGTTGCTGCGGCGCTATCGCTCCGGCGACACCGAGGAACTGGTCCAGCGTGGCATCCTGCTCACCATGAGTGGGTTGGCCACCGCGTTGCGGAACAGCGGGTAGGCGAACGCCGGAGTCGATCGGCACCAGGTCTGGCGTCGGGTCATGCCACGCATCGCGCCGATTCCCATGAATGAGCTGAGCTCGCAGTCTTCGCCAGATGTCCTTGGAGGCGCAGACCAGGAATCAGACCGCTCTCGGCTCCGCCGTCGAATCGCTGCTGTCCGCGGGGGCGCCTGATGCGGTCGGCATCAGCGTCGACATGAGCGACGCCGACTCCATCGCCGCCGGCTTCGCCGCCGTGTCGCAGCGATGGGGCGAGCTGAACAGCCTCGTCCACACACGATCGGTCCGGGCGACGGCTACTTCGAGGACATGGACGACGCGCAATGGGAGGCCGCCTTCACGTTGGGCACCATGTCGGGGGTGCGGTCCATCCGCGCCGCGTTGCCGATGCTTCGGGCCGCGGGCTGGGCACGCATTGTGACGCTGTCCGCACATTCGATCCAGCGCCAGAACCCGCGGATC
>JAOPVF010000453.1 GCA_025963195.1 Mycobacterium sp.
CAGGGATCACCAGGGCCGCGCCGCAGCGGCGACAACGTCATCGACGGGCTCGCAGGTCCCCCGAACGTCACGCTGGCGGAGCTGGGCACCGCCCCAGGCTAACCGACCGTGACGTCGGCCTTGTTGGCGTAGAACGCGACGTGGCCGACGATTTCGCCGACGGCGGGGTACGGCTGCTCGTAGGTCCAGATCACGTCGTCGACGGTGACGTCCCCAATCGTGACATGGTAGTAGTTCGCCTCTCCCTTGTACGGGCAGTAGGTGGTGTTGTCGCTGCGACGCAACGCGGAATCGACGACGTCGGCAAGCGGTATGTATTGCACGGCGGGGTACGTCGACTCCTGCAGCGTCAACGCCGCATCGGTCTCGGCGACCACGTCACCGTTGACCCGCACGGTGACGTGCTTGCCGGTCGGGGTGATCGTGATCGGATGTTCGGCGGTGGGAAGTAAAACGGTGCGCTCGGTCATATGGAACCCAACGTGTCCGACCGGCCTCGGATTCCTTCGGTGGGCTGGGGGTCCCCCCGCTTGCGGGGGAGAGCGAAGCGACCCGGGGTTGGCTGCGCACTCACTACGATCGCCGCATGAATGAACCAGGTCCGGCCTGCGCGCATGCCTCCGTCAGCATCTCCGCCCCCTGCGGCGACGTGTACGGCCTCATCACCGACCTGCCGACACTGTCGTCGCTGGCCGAGGAGGCTTCGGTGATGAGGTGGCGAAAGGGGCACAGGGCCGTCCCCGGCGCGGTGTTCAAGGGGACGAACCGCAACGGAATCCGCCGATGGACGACCGTATGCACGGTCACCGATGCCGAACCCGGCAGCGCATTCGCCTTCAACGTCTCCTACCTCGGGATCCCGGTCTCGCATTGGCGCTACGACATCGCCCCCTTGGACGGCACTGCGGACGGCGGTTGTCGCGTGACCGAGCAGATGTGGGACCGCCGCCCCGGCTGGTTCGTGAAGCCGGGTGGCCTTGCCACGGGAGTGATGGATCGCCCGACCACCAATACCGAACACATCAAGCTCACGTTGCAGCGGTTGAAGGACAAGGCCGAGGCGAATTAGGGCTTGCCCGTGATCGCGTCGGCGATGCGTGCGATCGGCGACGTCGTGGCGCGGCCGCCCGCCTCGTGCCGGTCGGCCAATCCGTACGCGACGTAGAGGCCGCGCACGCCGAGCCACCGCATCGGCTCCGGCTCCCAATCCCGCTGCCGGTGGCCTACCCACGGCAGCTCGGTCAGTGGGGTGCGCCGGCCGAGGACCAGGTCGGCCAGCGTGCGCCCGGCGAGGTTGGTCGCGGTCACGCCATGCCCGGCGTAGCCGCCTGCCCAGCCCAGCCCGGTCGCGCGGTCCAGCACGACGGACGCCTGCCAGTCGCGGGGCACGGCGAGCACGCCGCACCAGCCGTGGGCGATCGGCACGTCGCGAACCTGAGGCAACACGTCGTGCAGCACCTGGCTCAGCTGCCGGATGGTGCGTTCGGGCACGCGGCCGGGTCGTCGGTGCGCGACGCGTAGCGGTACGGCACGCTGCGGCCGCCGATCGCGATGCGGTCGTCGACGGTGCGTTGGCCGTGGAAGAATCCGTGCGCGGCGTCGCCGACGGTCTCCCTGCCGTCCCAGCCGATGCTCGCCCACAGTTCGGGGCCGATCGGTTCGGTCGCGATCATCGAGCTGTTCATCGGAAGCCAGCGGCGGCGCAGGCCGGGCAATGCGGCGGTGAACGCCTCGGTGGCACGAAGCACGATGGGCGCGCTGACGGTGCCGGACCTCGTGACCGCGCTGCCCCTGCTGATCTCGGTGACCGGTGACCGTTCGTAGATCTGCACGCCGAGCCGCTCGACGACGTCGGCCAGTCCGCTGGCCAGCCGCGCAGGCTGGATCCGCGCGCAGTGCGGATTGAAGTAGGCCGACACCACACCGGAGAACTCGACGCGCTTTGCCGATTCGTCGGCCGTCAACGGCTCGATGCCGTCGACCTCCCAGCTGCGCTCCTCCTCGAACGAGGCGGCGAGACGGCTGGCCTGCGCCCGGTTGCGTGCGACGTCGAGCGTTCCGCCCTTCACAATGCCCGCGTCGATGCCCTCCCGAGCGGCGACGTCGATGACCTCGTCGATGGAGTCGATGAGTGCGCGTTGCCACGCCACCACGCCGTCGCGTCCGTGTTGGCGGGCCATCGCGTTGCGGTCGCCGGGGACCAGCGCCGACAGCCATCCGCCGTTGCGGCCAGAGGCGCCAAAGCCGGCGAACTCCTTCTCGAGCACCACGATGCGCAACTGCGGGTCGGCGCGCTTGAGGTAGTAGGCCGTCCACAGTCCGGTGTAGCCGGCACCCACGATGCAGACGTCGGCGTCGCGGTCACCGGGAAGCTGCGCCCGGCGGTGCGGCACTTCGTCGAACCACCAATGCGAGACGTGACCATTGAGCGGGACGGGCGCGGATGCGGCGGGCACCGGACGATTGTGCAGCACCGGTCAACGCCCCTTTCTGGCGTGGTCTAATCAGCCATGACCGCCCTGCACCGTCGCGACGACGTGTTCGTGTTGATCCTCGGCGACGACGAGAACCGATTCCATCCCGACCGACTGGCAGCAATCAACGCCGCGCTCGACGAGGTGGACGCCGCGCCAGGCCCGAAGGCGGTGGTCACCACCGGGGTCGGGAAGTTCTACTCCAACGGCCTCGACCTCGACTTCATGGCCGCCAATCCCGATGCCGCAGAAGCCAATCTGCGCGCCGTTCACGCCTTGTTCGCGCGGGTGCTGGCGTTCCCCGCGCCGATGGTGGCGTCGCTGCAGGGACACACGTTTGCGGCGGGCGCGATGCTGGCACTCGCGCACGACCTCGCGGTGATGCGGTCGGACCGCGGTTACTTCTGTCTGCCCGAGGTGGATCTCGGCATTCCGTTCACACCGGGCATGAACGCGTTGATCCGCGCCCGGTTGCCGATCGCGACGGCCCACGAGTCCATGACGACGGGCCGGCGGTACGGCGGCGAGGAGGCCCACGACGTGGGCATCGTCGCGGGTGTCGGCCCCGAGGACGAGATCCTCGACATCGCGGTCGCGCGGGCGCAGGAGCGGGCCGCGAAGGCGGGACCGACGATGGGCGCCATCAAGGCGCGGCTCTACGGCGAGGTGATCGAGGCGTTGACCGGGCCGAACGCGTAGCGGTGGTACTGCGCCATGTAGCGCAGCACCTTGACCCTTGACATCACGTTGACCATCAGCCGGTAGTACCCGGGCAGCTTCTTGAAGGTGTCCGACTCGATGGCGGACACCCAGGCCAGCAGCCGCGTGCCTGGCACCGCGTCGAGGACGTCGGCGGGTCCGTCGATGGCCCACTGCAGCGTCGCCCCGGAGCGACGCACCACGGCGTTCATCCACTGCGACTTGATGCCAAGGGTGTTGAACGCGTCGAACTGCAACTCACCGGACGGTGCGTGCTCGACGACGCGGCGCAGCAGCGCCACGCCGTCCTGCTCGGTGAGGTACATGGTGAGGCCCTCACCGATCATCAATGTCGGGCGATCCCGCGGAATGTCGGCGAACCAGGCCGGGTCGGTGACCGAGGCGGAGACGACGTGGTAGTGATCGCGGGCGGGGTAGAGCTGCCTGCGCAGATCGGCGACCTCGGGGTAATCCACGTCGTACCACTCGACGTCGGGACCAGGGTCGATGCGGAATACCCGGCTGTCCAGACCGCAACCAAGGTGCAGCACAATACTTTTCGAGGCCTTCGGCCTACTCGCAAGGAACTGGCGGGTCCATTCGTCGAAGTGTGCGGACCTCGTCGTCACCGACGGCGAGTTGGCCGCCGTGATCGCGGTCCGCTTCCAGTCGTAGTCGATGCGGTCGACGATCTCCTTGGCGAACCGGTCGCCGAGGATCGGATCGGGGAGATCGGCGTCGAGCGCCTTGGCGTAGAACGTGGCGAGCATGGTCTGCGGGGCGCCCGACAGGTCAACGTGAAGTTTCTCGGTCATGTCATCCGACGCTAGTCCCGTTGCGATCGCGAGGGGCGCTCACTGAACGCGGCTCGGTGTGGCGTTCAACGCCAATAGCGTTGGAGGCCAAGGTGATGACGCCGTGGGGAGCGGTCAGCCGGCCTGTTTGCTCCTGCGCTTGGCCTCGCGCAGACCGACCCAGAACTTGGCTGCCTCGCGGATGGAATCCTCGACGGGCCTTGGCTGCCAACCGAGTTCGCGCTTGGCCTTGCTGCAGTCGACGGGCGCCTCGGCCCGCATCAGCCGCAGCGACTCGAGCGAGAACTGTTCGTCGGTGCCCTTCAGCCGGGCCTTGGCACTGCCGAGCAGCGCCATCGCATAGGCCACCGGCAGCGAGATGGCCTTGGCCGGCGGTGGCACGCCTGCCGCCTCCGCGGCGATGCGGGCGACCTCGGCGTTGGTGATCATCTTCTCCGAGATCAGGTAACGCTCGCCGACGCGGCCCTTGTCGGCGGCCAAGAGCATCGCCCGCGCGGCGTCGTCGATTCCGACGGCCTCCAGCTGGATCCCCTTCATCACGAACGGCAGCTTGCCGAACGCCGCTCCCGCGATGATCGCACCGTGCGGGGTGCGGCCCCAGTCGCCGCTGCCATACGTCGTGGAGATGCCCACCACGACGGCGGGCAGGCCGTGGGCACGGGCGTACTCCATGACGAGGTTCTCGGCCTGCACCCGAGACCGCACGTACGGCGTGAGCCCCCGGAGCCGTTTGGTCGGCGACATTCCGCCTCCGTCGACGATGGCGTCGTCCTCGGTGGCCACCCGGCCCCGCTTGCGGCCGACGGTCACGTAGCTGCTGGTGAAGACGAAGCGCTTGAGGCCAGCAGCTACGGCCGGTTCGACGGCGACCTCGAGTACGTTTCTGGTGCCATCCACGTTGGTGTGGAACAGCGGCGACGGGTCGCGCAGCCAGCCGCGGGTGTCGACGACGCAGTAGTAGACGACGTCGCAGCCGGCCATCGCCTCGCGCAGCACGGCGTCGTCCCAGATGTCGCCAAGGAACCGCGTCACCTGCAGGTCGTCGATGCCGATCGTGGCGGCGTTGGGCCGCACCATCACCCGGACGTCCTGCCCGTCGGCGACGAGCTGACGGGTGACGTGCGAACCGAGGTATCCGTTCGCGCCGATGACGAGTGCGGTCACGGGCCGACCTGTTGCATCCACGTCTCCGCCTCGTGGGGCAGCGTGCCGAGCGCCTTGGCCTTCTTGCACCACTTCATCGCCGCGGAGACGAACCTGAGCGGGTTGTAGACGTCCTCCTGACGGCACCACAGCCCGTCACCCGCGTACGTGATGATCGAGATGTTGGTGGCGGTGATGATCGTGCCGTCGCCAGGGTCGCGCATGGGGTTGTCCAGCTCGCACAGCACCCGGCCGGTGCTCTCGTCGTACACCCGCCACAGTGAAGGGAACGACGTCATGTAGTTGCCGGGGAAGCTCCCCATGGTCTGCCAGATCCAGGGCCGCACCTGCTCGCGGCCGCGCATGGTTCCCGCGGCGTGCTCGACGTAGAGGACGTCCTCGGTGTACTGCTCGACCCACGGATCCCAGTCCCGGGTCTCGGCGGCTCGCGCCACGGTTGCCTCGAATTGAGCGAATGCGTCTGCCAGCTCGTCGCGGCTGAAAGTGCTACCCGTCACATCCAGAACTAGAACACGTTCTACCGTCCTTTGTCGAGCTGCCGCCGTAACGTCGACCGGCATGAGGATTCCGCTCGCGGTCCTGCTCGCCGTCGCGGCCATGACGCTCGGCGCACCCCACGCCCGCGCCGACGACACGGCGGGGCTGGTGGACCTCGCCGACGGCCGCAGCCTGTTCCTGAACTGTCAGGGAGAGGGGTCGCCGACGGTGTTCGTCATCCCCGGCAAGGGCAGCTACGCCGAAGCGTGGAACGCCGCGGTCCCCCCAGCCGATCCGATCCGCTCGTCGCCGTACGACCTGATCGCGGAGGCGAAGCTGGGCCCGAGTCCGGTCGCGGCGCAGCCGTTGGTGGCCAAGACGACGCGGATCTGCACCTACGACAGGCCCAACACCAGGCCTGACGGCACCGACCGCTCGACGCCCGTCCCTCAGCCCCACACCGTGCAGGCAGACGTCGACGACGTGGTGAATCTGATTGCCGCAGCGCATCTTCCGACGCCGATGGTGTTCGTCGCGCACTCGTACGGCGGGCTGGTCCTCGACCTGCTCGCCCGCACGCACCCGGAGCTGGTCAGCGGGATGGTCTTCTCCGAACCCACGTCGGAGTTCCTGCGCGTCGTCGGCAGGCCCGATCAGAACAGCGCGTTCAACACCGACGCGCAGGTCGCCGATCCAGGCGAGGAGGCCGTCCTTGCCGACGACGCATTCGACAGTATCGCCGCCGCTCCACCACTGCCGCGGGTGCCCGCGATCGTGCTAAGTGCGGACAAGTTCGTGCAGCCATCCGAACTGAAGCCGGACAACTACACCCAAACCCAGATCCACCAGGCCAACGACCTGCTCGCCGGCGCGCTGGGCACCACCAACGTCATCGTGCCCGGCACGGGTCACAACCAGATGCTCTACCAACCGCAGGCCATTGCTGACCAAATAGTGACGGTCGTCGACGACGTGCGCGGACGCCCGTAACGGAGGAACTTCTGAGCGGCACCCGGGGTTATAGAAGTGCCAACCCTAGGAGGACGAGTGGCGAAGGAATACAACAAGAACCCCGCGGCCGTTCGGGCCCTGTCACCCGAGCAGTACCAGGTTACCCAGGAGAACGGCACCGAGCGCCCGTTCACCGGCGAGTACTGGGACAACCACGAACCGGGCATCTACGTCGACGTGGTCTCCGGTGAGCCGTTGTTCGCCTCGACGGACAAGTTCGAGAGCGGTTCCGGCTGGCCGAGCTTCACCAAACCGCTCGATGCCAACAACGTGGTCGAGAAGCGCGACCGCTCGCTGTTCATGGTGCGCACCGAGGTCCGGTCGGCCAACGGCGACAGCCACCTCGGCCACGTGTTCGACGACGGGCCACGCGAGGAGGGAGGGTTGCGCTACTGCATCAACTCCGCTTCGCTGAGATTCATCCACCTCGACGACCTCGAGACCGAGGGCTACGGCGAGTTCAAGACGCTCTTCACGACCATCAAGGAGGCTCGGGCATGACGAACACCGCGACCGCGATACTGGCCGGCGGCTGCTTCTGGGGCATGCAGGACCTGATCCGCAAGCAGCCCGGTGTGGTTTCCACGCGCGTTGGTTACACCGGCGGCAAGAACGATCACCCCACCTACCGCAACCATCCTGGGCACGCCGAGGCCATCGAGATCGGGTACGACCCCGCGGTGACCGACTACCGCGCCATTCTCGAGTTCTTCTTCCAGATCCACGATCCGACGACCAAGGACCGCCAGGGGAACGACGTCGGGACCAGTTACCGGTCGGCGATCTTCTACACCGACGACGAGCAGAAGCGGGTCGCGCTGGACACCATCGCCGACGTCGAGGCGTCCGGTCTGTGGCCGGGCAAGGTGGTCACCGAAGTGACTCCGGCAGTGGACTTCTGGGAGGCCGAGCCGGAGCACCAGGATTACCTGGAGAAGTTTCCGAACGGGTACACCTGCCACTTCCCGCGGGCCGGCTGGAAGCTGCCGAAGCGCGCCGAGGTCTAGCCGAGCGGCGTGACCCGGCGGCGCATCACCATGCCGCCGCCGTCCGCCGGCGTGTAGGCCACGCCACGGGAGTGCACCTTCTCGTCGGGTGCGGTGGTGGTCTCGATCGCGAAGTTGCGCAACACCGTTCGCAGCACCACGTCCATCTCCACGTTCGCGAACACCGCACCGACGCAGCGTCTAGTGCCGCCGCCGTACGGAAGGAACGACGACGTCGACGGCCGGTTGCCGACGAAGCGCTGCGGGTCGAAGCGCCCGGGATCGGTGTAGTCGCTTTCGCGTTCGTGAATGTGCGCGATCGGGACCATGATCGAGTACCCGCGGGGAATCACCCACTCCCCCAACTGATATGTGGGCGCGTACACGTGGCGGCCGGAGAAGTCGATGACGGTGCGCACGCGCTGCACCTCGAGGATGACGGCCTGGCGATACTCGTTGCCGTCGGTCGCAGCCTCGGCCTCGAGCTTGGCCAGCACGTCAGGATGCCTGATGACCCGTTCGAACACCCATGCCAAGGTGGACGCCGTGGTTTCGTGGCCTGCGGCCAGCAGGGTGAGCAGTTCGTCGGCGATGTCGCCGCGGGACATCGCCGAGCCGTCCTCGTAGGTGCTGCGCAGCAGCAGCGTCAGGACGTCGTCGCGCGCCTCGAAGTCTGGGTCGGCCGTCACCGTCTCGATCAAGTCATCGATGACGGCGTCGTACTGGCGCCGGTAGTTGGCGAGCCTGCCCCACGGGCTGTACCGGCCGTAGGACCGTGACGGGACGGGCAGCACCGCAAGGCGCGAGCCCAGCGTGACCCACGGCGGAATGATGCGGCGCAGCGCGTCGAGTTGTTCACCGTCGGCGCCGAACACCGCGCGCAGGATCGCGTTGAGCGTGATCCGCATCATCGGTTCGAGGGTCTCGAATTCTTGGCCCTCCGGCCATTTCGCGGTCTCGCGAAGCGTCTCCTCTTGGAAGATCTTCTCGTAGTTCTTCACGCTCTTGCCGTGGAACGGCGGGGTCAGCAGCTTGCGGCGCAGACGGTGATCGGCGCCGTCGAGCGCGAACACCGAGCCGGAGCCGAGGATCCGGCTGAGGTTGGGCTGAACGTTGCCGACGTCGTCGGTGTTGGCGGTGAACAGCTGCTTGGCGAGCAGCGGGTCGGCCACGGTCACGGTCTTGCCGAACACCGGCAGGTCGAGCGTGAACACCTCGCCGTGGCGGCTCGCGATCCAATCGACCGTCCGTCGCCGCGATAGCGAGAACGCGATGGCCTGCGCGAGCTTGGGCAGACGCGGCCGCGGTGGAAGGTTCACCGCACGGGCGAGGCCGGCCGTGGAACCTGCATCGATCGTCGTTTGACTCACAGAACTCTCCAACCCACTTGGCGGTACCGCGGTGTACCATCGGCGTGTGTTGTACGGTACCGCTTGGTACCGCACACGCGCAAGGGTTTGGAGGTGACCGCATGTCGTCCGTTGTGATCGAAGCCGCCAAGGCGGATTCCGGTGCGCACGCCTTCCGCCAGCGGCTGCTCGACGGCCTCGCCGAATCGATCGTCGAGCGCGGCTACCGGGACACCACCGTCGCCGACGTCGTCCGCAATGCCAAGACCTCCAAGCGCACCTTCTATGGCGAGTTCGCCAGCAAGGAGGAGTGCTTCGTCGAGCTCCTGCGCACCAACAACGACGCGCTGATCGCCGCGATCCAGACTTCCGTCGATCCAGATGCCCAGTGGGACACGCAGATCCGCAGCGCCGTCCGCGCCTACGTCGATCACATCTCGGAGCGGCCTGCCATCACGCTGAGCTGGATCCGCGAGGCGCCCGCACTCGAGGCGGTCGCTCAGCCGCTGCACCGCATCGCCATGGA
>JAOPVF010000457.1 GCA_025963195.1 Mycobacterium sp.
CGGCCAATCACAACGGATCCATCCGGCTGTGGAGTCAGCCGGGCACCGGATCGACCTTCACCTTATCGATTCCGACCTACCCCTATACCGATGACGACCAAGATCATCGAGACGAACGAGAGGACTACCCATCACATGACCAGCGTGCTGATCGTGGAAGATGAAGAATCCCTGGCCGATCCCTTGGCATTCCTGCTTCGCAAGGAGGGATTCGAGGCGACGGTGGTCTCCGACGGCCCTTCGGCGTTGGCCGAATTCGAGCGGGCGGGCGCCGACATCGTGTTGCTGGACCTCATGCTGCCGGGGATGAGCGGCACCGACGTGTGCAAGCAACTGCGCTCGCGGTCCAGCGTGCCGGTGATCATGGTCACCGCGCGGGACAGCGAGATCGACAAGGTGGTCGGGCTGGAACTCGGTGCCGACGACTACGTCACCAAGCCGTACTCGGCGCGCGAGCTGATTGCCCGCATCAGGGCCGTGCTGCGCCGCGGCGTCGACAACGACGACGCCGGGATCGCCGACGGGGTGCTCGAGGCGGGCCCGGTGCGGATGGACGTCGAACGGCACATCGTGTCGGTCAACAGTGAACCGATCACGTTGCCGCTCAAGGAATTCGACCTCCTCGAGTACCTGATGCGCAACAGCGGCAGGGTGCTGACCCGCGGCCAGCTCATCGACCGGGTGTGGGGTGCCGACTACGTCGGCGATACCAAGACGCTCGACGTGCACGTCAAGCGTCTGCGCAGCAAGATCGAAGCCGACCCGGCCAACCCGGTACACCTGGTCACCGTGCGCGGGCTCGGCTACAAGCTGGAGGGCTGAGCAGGACGCGGTGGCGAGCGAAGCGACGGGGGATGGTGAACGGTTACTTCGCCGCGCGTGTGGCGGGGTGCACCGCGATCAAGCCAAGCGAGCTGCGGCGCTTGCACATTGCGGCCAGCTCGGTGTACGCCTTCTCGCCGAGCAGCTCGGTGAGCTCGGGGCCGTAGGACTGCCACACCTGGCGGGATCCGGTGTGCGCGGCAGGATCACCGGTGCAGTACCAGTGCAGGTCTGCCCCACCCTCGCCCCAGCCGCGCCTGTCGTACTCGGTGATGGTGGTCTTGAGGATGTCCGTGCCGTCGGGACGGGTCACCCATTCCTGACTGCGCCGGATCGGCAGCTGCCAGCACACGTCCGGTTTCATCGTCAACGGTTCGACGCCCAGCTTGAGCGCCTTGCTGTGCAGCGCACACCCGATGCCGCCGGCGAAACCAGGACGGTTCAGGAAGATGCAGGCGCCCTTGTACTTTCGCGTCCGATAATTGGGCTTGCCGTCGTACTCGTCCATCTCGAGGTAGCCCTTGCGGCCAAGGCCCTTTTCGCGGAACTGCCAGTCCTCGGCCGTCAGCTGCTTGGCGCTGTCGTCGAGTTTGGCGATGTCGTCGTCGTCCGAAAGGAACGCGCCGTGCGAGCAGCAGCCGTCGTCCGGTCTGCCCGCGACGGTGCCCTGGCACGCCGGGGTGCCGAACACGCACGTCCACCGCGACAGCAGCCACGTCATGTCGGCGGCGATCAGGTGCTCTGGATTACTGGGGTCGTAGAACTCAACCCATTCGCGGGCGAAGTCCAGTTCCACTTCACCCCGGCGCGATCCGCTCACGGAATACAACGGTAGACCGGATAACGTGGGTCTCGTGCGATTGGGCGTGCTCGACGTGGGTAGCAACACAGTTCATCTGCTCGTGGTCGACGCGCGTCGTGGTGGGCACCCGACGCCGATGAGTTCCACCAAGGCCTCGCTGCGGCTGGCCGAGGCGATCGACAACTCGGGCAAGCTGACCCGCAAGGGCGCCGACAAGCTGGTCGAAACCATCGACGAGTTCGCGAAGATCGCAGGCAGTTCGGGCTGCGCGGAGCTGATGGCCTTTGCGACATCGGCCGTGCGGGATGCCAAGAACTCCGATGAGGTGCTCGCCAGGGTGCGCGCGGAGACGGGCGTCGCACTGAAGGTGCTCAGCGGGGTCGATGAGTCCCGGCTGACCTTCCTCGCGGTGCGCCGCTGGTACGGCTGGAGCCCGGGTCGGATCATCAACATCGACATCGGCGGTGGTTCCCTGGAACTGTCGAGCGGCGTCGACGAGGAGCCCGAGGTCGCGCTGTCGCTGCCCTTGGGGGCGGGCAGGCTGACCCGCGAGTGGCTGCCCGAGGACCCGCCAGGACGGCGCCGCGTTGCGATGCTGCGCGACTGGCTGGCCACCGAGATGGCCGACGCAGGAGCCAGGGTGCTCGACGCGGGCGCGCCGGACCTGACGGTGGCGACCTCGAAGACGTTCCGGTCGTTGGCGCGACTGACTGGCGCGGCGCCTTCTGGCGCGGGACCGCGGGTGAAGAGGACACTGACAGCAGCCGGCTTGCGGCAGCTCATAGCTTTCATCTCTAGGATGACCGCGACCGACAGAGCTGAACTGGAAGGGGTGAGCGCCGAACGGGCGCCACAGATCGTCGCAGGCGCATTGGTAGCCGAGGCGAGCATGCGGGCACTTGCTATCGATACGGTAGACATTTGCCCCTGGGCGTTGCGAGAGGGGCTGATTTTGCGGAAACTCGACAGTGAGGCCGACGGAACCGCCTTGATGGAGACATCCGCAGGCTTAGCCAGGGCCAGGGACACACGATGACAGAACCACA
>JAOPVF010000459.1 GCA_025963195.1 Mycobacterium sp.
TCCAGCAGTACGCCGACGGGCCGCAGGGACCCAAGCTGTTGGAGACCGAACCGGAGAGCATGGCGAAAGCTCTCGTCGCGTCGGCAGGCCGGCACGCCGACCCGGTGCGGGCCATCATGGCCGCCCGCACCCTGCGGCGCAGGGAGCTGGCCCGCATCGCGTCGGCGGACCTCCTCGGCATGCTCGAGGTCACCGACGTGTGCAAGGCGCTGACCTCGGTCTGGGTGGCAGTGCTGCAGGCCGCCCTCGACGCGGTCGTGCGTGCCAACACCCCGCCGTCGGGGGCGCCAGCACGGATCGCGGTCATCGGCATGGGCCGCCTCGGTGGCGGCGAACTCGGCTACGGCTCCGACGCCGACGTGATGTTCGTGTGCGAACCCTCGGATGGGGTGGATGAAGCCGTCGCGGTGAAGTGGTCGATGACCATTGCCGAGCAGGTGCGTGCCCGGCTCGGAACTCCAAGCGCGGATCCACCTTTGGAGGTCGACGCCAACCTGCGCCCGGAGGGCCGCAATGGGCCACTGGTCCGCACGCTGGCGTCCTACGAGGCGTACTACGCGCAGTGGGCGCAAGGGTGGGAGATCCAGGCGCTGCTGCGGGCGCACCGGGTGGCAGGCGATGCCGACCTCGGGGAGCGCTTCCTGCTGATGATCGACAAGACCCGCTATCCCGCCGGTGGCGTCTCCGCGGAGGCGGTGCAGGAGATCCGCCGCATCAAGGCACGCATGGACGCCGAACGACTACCGCGCGGCGCCGACCCCAACACCCACACCAAGCTCGGCCGCGGCGGGCTGGCCGACATCGAGTGGACCGTGCAGCTCGTGCAACTGCGTCATGCGCACAGGATTCAATCGTTGCGGGGCACGTCGACGCTGGAGACGCTCGATGCCATCGGCGCAGCCGAGCTGATCGCCGAGGGGGACGTGGACTTGCTGCGGCAGGCATGGCTGACCGCGACGAGGGCGCGCAACGCGCTGGTCCTGGTCCGGGGCAAGCCGACCGACCAGCTGCCGGGCCCAGGCCGTCAGCTCAATGCGGTGGCGCTGGCCGCTGGCTGGCAGAACGACGACGGCGGCGAGTTCCTCGACAACTACCTGCGGGTGACCCGGCGGGCGAAAACAGTCGTACGAAAGGTCTTTGGGGCATGAGGAGTGGGGCTTGAACAGCGAAATCCAGTTCGACTTCATCGGTGCCGACGAGTACGACCGGCTACGCGAGGTGTACGAACCGCTGACGCAAGCCATCCGCAGGCTGGTCGCCGCGGGCATCCGTACCGGCGTGGACGCAGACACCGTCCGTGACGCCATTGCCGCCATCGACGCGACGACCGAAACGCTCGAACGCACCCAGTCCGACACCTCGACTCTGCGCCATGCAGGCACCGGGCGTCCGCTGGCGTGGACCAATCCGGCCATCGGGCTTCGCAATGCGATGGCACCGCCCATGGAGATTCACCAGGATGGTGACGGACGGTACTGGTCGGAGTTCACCTTGGGGACGGCCTATGAAGGGCCGCCCGGTCTGGTGCACGGTGGCATCGGCGCGCTCGTGCTCGACCACCTCCTCGGCGAGGCGGCTAGCGTTGGCCTGACCAAGCCGTTGTTCACCGGGACCATCACGCTGCGCTACCTGCGGGGCACACCGCTGGGGGCGCTGCGCGCCGAGGCGTATGTCGAACGCACCGAGGGCTTCAAGACGTTCGCCCGGGGCTTCCTCGGTGATGCGGACGGGCCGACGGTCGAGGCCGACGGGGTATTCATCCGTCCGGCGTGGGCGAGGGATGCCGGGTGAAGTTCTACGTGAGCACCGCCTTCCTCGACATCAGGGAAGTCGTCGAAATCGCCAAGGCCGCAGACGAACTCGGGTACGACGGGATGGGCATCGCCGATCACGTCGTGAACCTGGAGACGCTCGAGACGCCGTACCCGTACACCGAGGACGGCTCGCGGCGGTGGGAGCCGTTCACGCACTGGCCCGACCCGTGGGTGATGATCGGGGCGATCGCGCTGGCCACCACCAGGCTGCGCTTCGTCACCACCGTCTACCTGCCAGGTATGCGCGATCCCTATTCGGCGGCGAAGGCCATTGGGACGGCGGCATGTCTGGCCGAGGGCCGGCTCGAATTGGGTGTCGGAGTCGGGTGGTGCGAGGAAGAGTTCACGTTGATGGGCCAGCGGTTCGACCGCCGCGGCAAGCGCACCGACGAGATGCTGCAGTTGATGCGCGCGCTCTGGCAGCCCGGCTGGACCGAGTTCGACGGTGAGTTCTACCAAACGCCGCGGCTGGAGATGGAGCCAACGCCGCCGCACATTCCGATCTACGTCGGCGGGTTGTCCGACGTCGCGTTGCGGCGCGCAGCCCGCAACGACGGCTGGATCGGTGACCTGATCAGTACCGACCGGGCGATCGCGTCGGTGGGCAAGCTTCGCGAGCTGCGGGCCGAAAAGGGCTTGTCGATGGACGATTTCACGATTTTGACACCGCTGGCCGACGCCTACCTCCCCGAGCACTATGCGCGGGCCGAGGCCGCAGGCATCCACGGCGTCATCACGATGCCGTGGATGTTCTACTCCGGTCCCACGTCGAGCACCGACGAGAAGATCGACGCCATGAAGCGCTTCCGCAAGGACAACCGGCTCGACGGCTGATCGTCACGCAGGCGTGCCGGGTTTCCTGACGATCAGGAAGGCCTGCTTGGTGGATTCGTGTGTGCTGTCCACCGGCTTGTCGTCCAGATAGTCATGGAAGCGCTCCGCGTTGAGGCCTGCGGTGCGGTCGTACCCGTCCCTGGTCCTTTCCAGGAAGCCGCGTTGATCCACGGCAGCCTAGCGCTTCGTCTTCTTGCCTTCCCGCAGGGCGTCCAGGGCCAGGGCACCCCCACCTGTGAAGACCAGCAGGAAGAACGCGAAGCAGTTGAGTACGGCCGGTTCACCGCCGTTCACGATTGGCCAGAA
>JAOPVF010000484.1 GCA_025963195.1 Mycobacterium sp.
CTGCGATCTCCTTGTACGGGAACCCTTCGACGTCGGCGTAGTAGACCGCCATCCTGAATTCCTCCGGCAACGCCTGCAGCGCCGCCTTGATCTCGGTGTCCGGCAGTGCCTCCATGGCCTCGACCTCGGCTGATCGCAATCCGGTCGACGAATGCTCGGCCTTGGCCGCCAGCTGCCAGTCGGTGATCTCCTCGGTCGGATACTCCGCCGGCTGACGTTGCTTCTTGCGATAGCTGTTGATGTAGGTGTTGGTCAGGATGCGGTACAGCCACGCCTTGAGGTTCGTGCCCTCGCGGAATGACCGAAAGCCAGCGTAGGCCTTGACCATCGTTTCCTGCAGCAGGTCCTCGGCATCCGCCGGGTTGCGGGTCATCCGCAGGGCGCCACCGTAGAGCTGGTCGAGCAGCGGAATCGCGTCACGCTCGAAGCGCGCGGTAAGTTCGGCGTCCGTCTCTTCCGGCGCCGTGGATATCGACCCGTCGACGTCTGTCATTTGAGTCAGCACCGTCCCCTCTGTAGCGGCCCCAGCGAATGGGTCCGGCATGTACACCGGACGTTCCAGGCAAGCCGTTTGCACCACGGTCTCCCTTCCAATCGTAGAGGTAGGCACTGACAAGGGCGTCTCGCCGTACTGACTGCCTCGCATAACGGCATCCCAGTGCCACCTTGTTCCCACCCACGTTCCCACCCGCCGCCGCACTAGGGTGATCCGGTGGCGAGCGCAGCGACTCCGGCCATCACCGCGCTCCTCGCGGCGGGGGTTCCGCACGAGGTGCTGCGGTTCCACCACGATCCGCGGGCCGAGTCGTTCGGCGCGGAGGCCGCCGACGAGCTCGCGATCACCGCCGGGGTCCAACCGGAACAGGTCTTCAAGACTCTCGTCGTCTCGACGCCCAGCGGACTCGCAGTGGCCGTGCTCCCTGTGCCGTTCAAGTTGTCGCTCAAGGCCGCGGCAGCTGCACTCGGCGTTGCGAAGGCGGCCATGGCCGAACGGACCGCCGCGGAGCGGTCGACCGGCTACGTCATCGGTGGGATCTCGCCGCTCGGACAGCGCAAGCCGCTGCCGACGGTGGTCGACGCCTCCGCAATGAGCTGGGACCAATTGTTGTGCAGCGCAGGCAAGCGAGGCTGGGACGTGTCGCTGGCACCAGGGGATCTCATCCGTCTCACAGACGCCGTGACCGCCGACATTTGCGCGGTATAGAGCCCCGCATAGGGTAAGCCCATGTCGCTCTCCGGGAAGACCATGTTCATCTCCGGCGCCAGCCGTGGCATCGGGTTGGCCATCGCCAAGAAGGCCGCCGCCGACGGCGCCAACATCGCGCTGGTTGCCAAGACGGCCGAGCCGCACCCCAAGCTGGAGGGCACGGTCTACACCGCGGCCAAGGAGATCGAGGAGGCCGGCGGACAGGCCCTGCCGATCGTCGGCGACATCCGCGACGGCGAGTCGGTGGACAGCGCCGTCGCCAAGGCCATCGAGCAGTTTGGCGGCATCGACATCTGCGTCAACAATGCATCGGCTATCAACCTCGGATCGATCACCGAGGTGCCGCTCAAGCGCTTCGACCTGATGAACGGTATCCAGGTTCGCGGCACCTACTCCGTATCGCAGGCCTGCATCCCCCACATGGTGGGCCGCGAGAACCCGCACATCCTCACCCTGTCGCCGCCGATCAGGCTGGAATCGGAGTGGCTCAAGCCGACGGCGTACATGATGGCCAAGTTCGGCATGACGTTGTGCGCGCTGGGCATCGCCGAGGAAATGCGTACCGAGGGCATCGCCTCGAACACGCTGTGGCCACGGACGCTGGTCGCGACCGCCGCTGTGCAGAACCTGCTTGGCGGTGACGAGGCGATGGGGCGCGCACGCAAGCCCTCGGTGTACGCCGACGCCGCCTACGTGATTCTCAACAAGCCGTCGCGCGAGTACACCGGCCAGAGCCTGTTGTGCGAGGACGTGCTGCTGGCAAACGGCGTCGACGACCTGTCGATCTACGACTGCGTGCCGGGCTCGGACCTCGGTGTCGACCTGTGGGTCGACACCCCCAACCCGCCCGGGTACGGGACTTAGAGAAGAGTGGCCTGCTCGGCTTCCGGCTCCGCGGGATCGATGAGTTCGGGGCCGTTGTTGCGGACGCTGTTGACCAGACGCGAGACCTCCCTGATCTCGATCCGGTCCAGGTCACCGTGGCCGCGCAGCAGACCCTCGTCGACGGGTGCGTCCGGATCCAGCCAGCGGTCCCAGTCGCGCTCACTGATGGTCAACGGCATTCGGTCGTGAATCTCGGCCAGCGGACCGGCCGCATCGGTGGTGATGATGGTGCAACTCAGTAGCGGTGGCGCGTCCTTCGGAGCACCCTTGGGCCGCCAGGTGGACCAGAGCCCAGCCATGAACAGCAGCTCGCCGTCGCCGCCGTACATGTAGAACGGCGTCTTCACGGCCTTCTTGCCCGACGCCAGTTCGCCATTGGGCCGCCACTCGTACCAGCCGTCCATCGGGACCAGGCACCGCTTGCCCTTGGCGGAGCCGCGGAACGCCGGTGACGTGGTCAGCTTCTCCGAACGGGCGTTGATCAGCAGCGGGCCCTTGGTGTCCGGTCCGCCGTCCTCCCCGGTCTTGACCCACGGCGGGACCAGGCCCCAGCGCATCAGCCGCACGCGGCGCGTCGAATCGTCGTCCGGCTCGGCGTGCCGCTTGACCACGGTGCTGACGGTCGTGGTGGGTGCGACGTTGTAGTTGGGGGCGGGAGGGTCCTTCGGTGGGTTGGTTGCCGCAGTGCTTTCATCGATCGCCTTGATCTTCTCGGCAAGCAACGCCGGATCCGTAGTCACCGCGAAACGCCCACACATGCCTCCCATGGTTGCAGACATCGCCGACAAGGCAGGATGGACGACGATGGATCCCTTGGACACCTGGCCGGCCCCGCTGGCCGTGAACCCCGTGCGTGCGACCGTGACCGTGCCCGGCTCGAAGTCGCAGACCAACCGGGCGTTGGTGCTGGCCGCGTTGGGGACCCCGCAAGGCACCTCGACCGTCGGCGGCGCGTTGCGCAGCCGCGACACCGACCTCATGATCGGCGCGCTGCAGACACTCGGCGTCGTCATCGACGGCCCCGGCACCGAACTGTCCGTCAGCGGCGCGATCGCCCCCGCACCCGGCGCAACCATCGACTGCGGACTGGCGGGCACCGTGCTGCGCTTCGTCCCTCCTGTCGCCGCGCTGGGCACCGAGACCGTCACGTTCGATGGCGACGAGCAGGCCCGATCCCGGCCCATCGCTCCCCTGCTCGACGCCGTGCGCGCCCTCGGCGTGGCGCTCGACGGCGACGGGCTGCCGTTCCGCGTACACGGCAACGGAGCCGCGGCGGGCGGCACCGTCGAGATCGATGCCTCCGCCTCGTCGCAGTTCGTGTCGGGGCTGTTGCTGTCCGGTGCCACGTTCACCGAAGGGCTGACGGTGATCCACACCGGCGACTCGGTGCCGTCCGCACCACATGTCGCGATGACGGTGTCGATGCTGCGCGACGCGGGGGTCGACGTCGACGACACCGAGGCCAACCGGTGGCACGTCCCGCCGGGCCCGGTTGCGGCGCGGCACTGGGCGATCGAGCCCGACCTGTCCAACTCCGTGCCGTTCCTCGCCGCGGCGATAGTCACCGGCGGCGTGGTGCGGGTGCCCGGCTGGCCGCGGGTCAGCGTGCAGCCGGCCGACGTCATCACCGAGTTACTCGAGAAGGTCGGTGCCGTTGTCCGGCAAACGGATTCGTATCTCGAGGTGACCGGACCCGAGAGCTTCGGCGGCTTCGACGCCGACTTGCACGCCGTCGGCGAGTTGGCGCCGTCCATCGCGGCCATCGCCGCGCTGGCCGAGCCAGGGTCGGTGTCCCGATTGAGCGGGATCGCCCATCTGCGGGGCCACGAGACCGATCGGCTGGCCGCGCTGACCGCAGACATCAACCGGCTCGGGGGTCGGTGCGAGGAATCCGAGGACGGGCTGGTGATTACGGCGGCGCCGTTGCATGGCGGAATCTGGCAGTCGTATGCGGACCATCGGATGGCGACGGCCGGTGCGATCATCGGGCTGCGCGTGGTCGGAGTCGCTGTCGAGGACATCGCCACCACTGCCAAGACGCTGCCAGATTTTCCGGGCATGTGGACGGATATGCTTGCAGGACAATCGATTAGCGGAGCGGCTAGCGCTTGAGACCCGGTGATTACGACGAGTCCGATGTCCGGGTGCGCCCGGGCAAGGGCTCGCGGCCGCGGACCAAGACCCGACCCGACTACGCAGACGCCGAAGCGGCGATGGTCGTCACCGTCGACCGGGGCCGGTGGGGCTGCGCCCTCGGCGGTGACCCGGACCGGGTGATCACCGCGATGCGGGCGCGCGAACTCGGCAGGACCCCGATCGTCGTCGGCGATGACGTCGACGTCGTCGGTGACCTGTCCGGGCTGCAGGACACCCTTGCCCGCATCGTCCGGCGCGGCGAACGCCGAACCGTGTTGCGCCGCACCGCAGATGACACCGATCCCACCGAACGGGTGGTGGTCGCCAACGCCGACCAGTTGTTGATCGTCGTCGCGCTGGTCGATCCCCCGCCACGCACGGGGTTCGTCGAGCGGGCGTTGATCGCCGCCTACGCGGGCGGGCTGACGCCGATCTTGTGCCTGACGAAGACGGACCTGGCGCCGCCGGAGCCGTTCGCTGCCCAGTTCGCGGGGCTGGATCTGACCGTCGTGACCGCGGGACGCGAGGTACCGGTCGAGGTCATCACCGACATGCTCACCGGGAAGTCGACGGTGCTGCTCGGCCACTCCGGTGTCGGGAAGTCGACTCTGGTGAATCGCATTCTGCCGCTGGCGCGTCGGGCGACCGGTGCGGTGTCGGGCGTCGGGAAGGGCAAGCACACGTCGTCGCAGTCGGTGGCGCTGCCGTTACCGGGATCCGGCTGGATCATCGACACCCCTGGGGTGCGGTCGTTCGGTCTTGCCCACATCGCGCCCGACGACGTGATGCTGGCGTTCTCCGATCTCGCCGAGGCCATTGTGGACTGCCCGCGTGGGTGTGGCCATCTCGGCCCGCCTGCCGACCCGGAGTGTGCGCTGGACTCACTGACCGGGCATGCGGCCGACCGCGTGGCCGCCGCTCGGCGGTTGTTGGCGGCGATGGCCGAGGGCGAGGTGCATTGAGATAACGCTGAGGGCACTACGCCCCCAGCGTTATGTCAACGAACTAGGCCGCGCGCTTGGCGTCGCGCTTGTCGCGACGCCAGGCCCGCACCGTCGCGATCGCGGAGTTCAGTCCGCGACGGCGACCGGTCGTGGGATCTGTCGCGGCAAGGAACCCAGATTCGGAGCCAGAATCCAACACTGCGAACATCCGCTCGCTGCGGGTCTCCGGAGCATCGTCTGCGGTATCGCGCAGGTACTGGTTCGGCAGTGACAGCTTGGCGATGGTCCGCCAGGTCTTGCCGTACTGCACCGCGAAATTGCCCGTGGTGTACGGCAAGTCGTACTTGTCGCAGATCTCCTTGACCCGCACCGCGATCTCGTGCAGCCGATTGCTCGGCAGGTCCGGGTAGAGGTGGTGCTCGATCTGGTGGCACAGGTTGCCGCTCATGAACCGCAGCAACCAGCCACCCTCGAAGTTGGCGCTGCCAAGCATCTGGCGCAGATACCACTGGCCCTTGGACTCGCCGATCATGTCGGTCTTGGTGAACTTGTCTGCGCCGTCGGGGAAGTGGCCGCAGAAGATCACCGCGTTGGCCCACACGTTGCGGATCACGTTGGCGACCGCGTTCGCCTTCAGCGTCGACTTGTAGGTCGCACCCGGCGACAGTGAGGTCAGCGCCGGGTAGGCGACGTAGTCCTTGGCCAGCTGGTGTCCGGCCTTGATGCCGAACTCGCGCACGCGAATCATCGTCGACTTGCGGTCGTCGCGGCCCTTGGAGATCTTGCCAAGTTCCAAGTGCTGCAAGCCGACTCCCCATTCAAAGCCGATTGCAAGCAAGGTGTTGAACAGCAGGTTGCCGACGAGATTGAACGGCTTCCACCGCTGATCCCGGGTAACCCGAATCACGCCGTAGCCGACGTCATCGTCCATGCCAAGGATGTTGGTGTACTTGTGATGCATGAAGTTGTGGGTGAACCGCCAGTGCTTGGATGCCCCGCTCATGTCCCACTCCCACGTCGAGGAGTGAATCTCGGGATCGTTCATCCAATCCCACTGGCCGTGCATGACGTTGTGGCCGATCTCCATATTCTCGACGATCTTGGCCACGCCCAGCGTGACGGTGCCCGCCCACCAGGCCGAACGCCGTGAACTGGCGGCCAGGAGCAGCCGGCCGACCACCTCGAGCACGCGCTGCCCCGCGATGGTGCGGCGGATGTAGCGGGCGTCCCGCGCGCCGCGGGAATCCTCCACGTCCTGGCGGATGGCATCCAGCTCAACGGCCAAGTTCTCGATGTCGGCGTCTGTGAGATGGGCGAATACGTCGACGTCGGTGATCGCCATCGTCTTCTTCTCCCCTGAGGTCGTTGGTGGTGACTTACCTACGTTATCGTAACCTACGAACCCGTAGGTTACCTGTGAGTAGCCGTTAGATGTCGAGCGAGCAATCGCCCGAGGCGGCCGACACGCAGGTCTGGACCCTGGTCCCGGGCTCGTGTTCGACGCCGGTGCGCAGATCGCGGACGTGCCCGTCCACCAGGCTGACGACGCAAGACTGGCAGATGCCCATCCGGCAACCAAAAGGCATCTGAACACCGGCACCTTCACCGGCGTCCATCAGCGACGTCGCCGCGTCGGCGGCGACCACGCGCCCGCTCTGCAGGAAGGTGACCGTGCCGCCGGCCCCCGCGGGGGCGGCCCGGGACACCGCGAATCGCTCCAGGTACAGCCGGTCGCCGAGTCCCGCCGCTGTCCAGATCCTCTCGGCCTGGGCGAGCATGCCCTCAGGTCCGCAGGCCCACGTCTGACGTTGCCGCCAGTCCGGCACCTCGTGATCGAGCGCAGCCAGGTCCAGCCGGCCCTGTTTGCGGGTCTCCCGCAATTGCAGCCGGTAACCCGGCTGGTCGGCCGCCAGCGCGGCCAACTCGTCCCTGAACATCACGCCGGATTCGGTGGGCGCCGAGTGCACGTGCGCGATGTCGGTGATCTGGTTGCGCCGGATCAGCGTGCGCAGCATCGACATCACCGGCGTGATACCGGATCCGGCGGTGAGGAACAGGATCGACGGCGGCGCCGGGTCCGGCAGGACGAAGTTGCCCTGCGGTGCGGCCAGCCGGACGACGGTCCCCGGCTCGACGCCAGCCACCAGGTGGGTGGACAGGAACCCTTCGGGCATCGCTTTCACCGTGATGGTGATGGTGCGGGGGGACCCGGATCCGGAGGTGGTGGCCGGGCTCGAGGTCAGCGAATACGACCGCCAACGCCAGCGCCCGTCGACCAACAGGCCGATCCCGATGTACTGCCCCGGCCGATAGTCGAAGTCGAAGCCCCACCCGGGCTTGATGACGAGGGTCGCGGAATCTTCAGTCTCCCGGCGGACCAGCAGGATGCGGCCCCGCAATTCGCGCGCGGACCACAAGGGATTGGCCAGATGCAGGTAGTCGTCGGGCAACAGCGGCGTCGTGATGCGCGAGGCGATCTTGCGCAGCGTATGCCAGCCGGGATGCCGGTCGGTTCCGGCGACGACGGGCCGCTTGGTGTCCACGACGTTGCCCGTGATGGATGGGTTGCGCTTGCCCAGGGGAAGCTCCTGCTCACTATGCGGCGTAGGACTGACGCCCAACATTGTGGTCGATTCTGTGTGCTTCACGAAACCTACGGTACCGTAACCTACGGTCTCGTAGCAGGCTCGCGCGCCTCGAATGCCTCACATTCCAACGTCAAAGCAGGTCAAGCAGGAATGGCAACTCCTGGTTCGCATACCAAGCCAGCTCGTGATCCTGAGCGTCACCGACAGCCAGGTCGGCGTCCTCGTCGCCCAGGTCGGCGTCGTCGATGACCTCGATCGCCTTGGCCACGGCCGGCTCCGCGCCCGCGGTGTCGACGTAGGCGGCGACCACCCGGTCGAGCGCGACTGGCGACGCGAGTCTGACGACGGCGTCGTCGAGATCGGGACGGTAGTCGACGTCCTCTACCTCGGCGGCGAGTACGGCGCGCCGGGGGGGCCGGGCGCCGGGCGCATCGGCATCGCCATCCTCGGCATCGGCAGCCTCGGCCGCCAGCAGGCGCAACGACGCCAGGGCCGCCTCACGCCGCGCCACCTCGGCGAGCTCGTCGTCGTCGCCCTCGGCGTAGGCCTCACGCAACGTGGGCGTGACCGCGAACGCGGTGCCGTTGACCGGCCACAGCGAGCCCTCGGCGACGAGTCGCTGCAGCATCGCCAACGTCGCCGGGATGTAGACCTCGATCGTGCGAGTGCCCACTCAGCCCCCCATCAACGTGGCCGCATAGTCGTCGACGTACGTCGAAAGCTCACGCGGAGGGCGCTGGTAGTTGCTGCTCACAACGGGATTCTTCGGCAACTTCACCTTGGGCTGTTTGACGTCGCGGTACTCGACCGTGGACAGCAGGTGCGCCATCATGTTGAGCCGCGCGTGCTTCTTGATGTCCGACTCCACGACATACCAAGGGCTGAACGGCGTGTCCGTGTGCACCATCATCTCGTCCTTCGCGCGCGAATAGTCCTCCCACCGATATACCGATTCCAGGTCCATCGTGCTGAGTTTCCATTGCCGCACAGGGTCATTCAATCGAGCGCGGAACCGGCGCAGCTGTTCGCCCTCGGACACCGAAAACCAATACTTACGAAGCAGAATGCCGTCGTCGATCAGCATGTGCTCGAAGATAGGCGTCTGCCGCAAAAACAGCACGTACTCCTGCGGCGTACAGAAACCCATGACTTTCTCGATGCCGGCGCGGTTGTACCACGACCGGTCGAAAAGCACGATCTCGCCCTTGGCGGGTAAATGGGCGATATAGCGCTGGTAATACCACTGGCCGCGTTCCCGTTCCGTGGGCACCGGCAGCGCGGCGACGTGGACCACCCGCGGGCTGAGGTACTCGGTGATCCGCTTGATGGCCCCGCCCTTGCCCGCGGCGTCGCGACCTTCGAAGATGACCACAAGACGCGCACCGGAATGCCGCATCCACTCCTGCAGCTTGACGAATTCCGTTTGCAGCCGGAGTAATTCGGCTTCATAGACAGCGTTGGAAATCTTGCTTTTCTTCGCTTTTCTCGACGCGGTCTCGTTTGTCCCGGTGCTCCCATCAACGAATGATAGATCCACCCAGCGAATTCGGCGCCCGAGTGCTACCTATTGCCTTCCAGGAGTTCCTCGAGCGATTGGGCCAGCAGGCCCGGCAGCAGGTCGACGTCGCTCATCGCCTCCCGGTCGGCGTTGATCCCGAAATACAGCATGCCGTTGTACGACGTCACACCGATGGCCAGCGCCTGGTTGTGCAGCAGCGGTGGCACGGCGTAGGTCTCCAGCAACTTGGTGCCGGCGATGTGCATCTGCGACTGCGCCCCCGGCGCGTTGGTGATCAAGAGGTTGAACGTCCGCTTGGAGAAACTCGGGAAGCTGGTGGCGACCCGGATACCCATGGCGTGCAGGGTCGGTGGCGCGAAACCCGACAGTGTGACGATGGTCCTCGCGTCCACGAGGCTGGCGGCCGTCGGGTTGGATTCCGTGGCGTGCGCGATCTGCGACAGCCGCACCACGGCGTTCGGCTCCCCCACCGGCAGGTCGACCAGGAACGGCGTCACCTGGCCGATCGCCTGGCCCGGGCCGGTCGAGTCGAGCTGGTCGTCGGCATAGACCGACAGCGGCGCCATCGCCCGGATCGTCGCGGTGGGCGAGACGGCCACCCCCCGTGACATCAGCCAGTTGCCCAGCGCGCCGGCGATCACCGCGAGCACCACGTCGTTGACGTCGCAGTTGTAGCGCGCACGCACCGTGCGGTAGTCCTCGAGGCTGCCGCGAGCGACCGTGAACCGCCGGTGGCGCGACACGGTCGCGTTGAGTGGGCTGCTGGGAGCGGTGCCGCGCGCGACGTTGCGCGCGAAGTCGACGACCCGGCGGCCGGCGTCGACGAGTTCGCCGTAATTGGTGGCCAGTCCCGCCATCGAGGACCCGACTGACTGCAGCTGCGTGCCCGGCGCCAGCAACCAGTCGCCGATCGCACCCATCACCAGCCGGGTGTTGCCCGGGTCGCGCTCCGGCACCCAGATGTCTTCGGGGAAGGGGGGCGCGCGTTTGGTCCGATCGGCGATGACGTGGTTGATTTCCAGCGCGCTCATGCCGTTGATCAGCGCTTGATGCGACTTGGTGTAGAGGGCGACCCGGTTCTTGGTGAGGCCTTCGACCAGGTACATCTCCCACAGCGGCCGTGACTTGTCCAGCGGCCGAGCGGCCAGCCGCGCGATCAGCTCGTGCAGCTGCTCGTCGGTGCCCGGCGACGGCAGCGCGGACCTGCGCACGTGATAGGTGATGTCGAAGTCGTTGTCATCGATCCAGACGGGCCTTGCCATGCCGATGCGGACTTCCCGCACCTTCTGCCGGTACCGGGGGATCTGGGGCAACCGCTTCTCGACGGTGGCCAGCAGGGTCTCGTAGCTCAATCCGGCTCGGGGTCGGCGCAGGATGGACAGCGATCCGACATACATCGGGGTGGCGGTGTTCTCCAGCCGATAGAAGGACGCGTCAGATGGGGACAACCGGGTCACCATTACGGCGCTGTCCTCCTTGTCAATCCGTCGCGTCCGCTTGCGTTGTCGCCCACGGTAATCGTCCGGGGCGGCCACGGTTCAGCGCGGGTACGGGCCGGCGCGAGTTGTGCCATGATGACCACTGACTGACCACTGTCTGCCACTCTCCTGCAGGCTCACGTCCATCGACGAGTTGGAGAGTGCGCGCGTTGACTAACAGTCCCGTCGTGAGCCCGACCGGCCGCGAGTCCTTCGCCGTCATGCCCGTCGTCGACTACGAGCCGCCGGCGCAGGGCGTTCCGCGAAACGCCACCACGTGCCGGCAATCCTCCCCAACGCCGTCGCGCCGGCGCAGCCCGCACGCCCCGCGGCGTCCGTACACCGGGCAGCCGGCCAGACAACCGACGGCCGGTGCCGGCACCGTCCTGTCCGCGCCCATGCGGCAGGCGGCGATGTTCGCCGACGCCGCCCTGCGCCGCGTGCTGGAAGTCATCGACCGCCGCCGCCCCGCCGCCCAGCTGCGCCCCATGCTGGCGCCGAGCCTGGTGGACTCCGTGCTCTCGGTCGGCCGTTCCGCGACCGGGCACGCGCCCGGTCAGGAAGGGGCCGCGGTGCTGCGCCGGATGCGGCTGCAACCCGCCGGCCCCGGTGATGCGGCCACCGCGGCCGAGGTGTTCGGCTGCTACAGCCGCGGGGACCGCATGCACGCCATCGCCTGCCGGGTGGAACGCGTGGCCACCGCCGACGAAACCCGCTGGCTGGTCGTGGCCCTGCACATCGGCTGACCGCCGGTCGCTCTGCGAGCGGTCCTGCGGCGCTAGTGTTGCCGGATGGACGGAATCAGCGTCGAGCGAGTCATCAAAGCGCCTGCGGGCGAGATCTTCGCGCTGCTCGCCGACCCCGGCGCACACGCCGGGTTCGACGGCTCGGAATCGCTGAATCACGCCACGCGGGAATCGGCTCCCCTGGCACTGGGTTCGACGTTCGGGATGGCGATGCGGGGGCGCAAGGAAACCCTGTTCGTTCCGTACCGCACCACCAATACCGTCATCGAGTACGAGAAGGACCGCCGCATCGCCTGGAAGACGACCGCGCTGGGCGGTCTGCTGGGCGGCCGCATCTGGCGTTACGAGCTGAGCCCGGCCGGGGGCGGCACCCTCGTGCGGGAGACCTGGGACGTGTCGCAGGACAAGCAGAAGCGCATGATCACCAGCGGTTCGATGCCCGGGCTGACCGAGAAGGGCATGACCGCCACCCTGCAGCGCATCGCCACGCTCCTCGAGAGTTAGTGCTGGCGAAGGGTTTCGGCCGTACGCCGGTGCGGCAGCGGCACCAGCATGGACACTCGGTTGCGGTACTCGCGGTACTTGTCGCCCAAGGCCGCCACGAGGTCACGCTCTTCGAGTTGCAGGGCGAACAGGATGTAGGCGGTGATGGCGATGGAGAACAACAGGTGTCCCGCCGTCATCGTCGGTGTCGCCCAGAAGGCGATGAGGAAACCGGACATCAGGGGGTGTCGCACCAGCCGGTAGAACAGGTGCAGGTGGAACCCGAGCTCCGTGTAAGGCTTTCCGCGCCAGGCCAAATACACCTGCCGAAGGCCGAAAAGGTCGAAATGGTTGATCATGAAGGTCGACCCGAACACGATCCCCCAGCCGAGCCAGAACACGGCCCACACCACCACGCGGGCGGCCGGCTGTCGCACGTCCCAGATCACCGCCGGCATCGTCCGCCACTGCCAGTAGAGCAGCAGCAGCGCGGCGCTTGACATCAGGACGTAGGTGCTGCGCTCGATCGGCTGGGGCACCCACCGCGTCCACCACCGCTTGAACGCGGGTCGCGCCATCACGCTGTGCTGGCCGGCGAACACAGCCATCAGCAGCATGTTGACGACGACCGCCTCGCCGATCGACGCGGTGATCCCGTGATCGACCGTTCGCGGCACGACCACGTTGCCCACGAATCCGACCGCATACAGGAACGCGACAACGAACAGCAGGTAGGTTGCAGCGCCATAACCGATGATCAAGTAACGCTTCATGGCCCAAGCATCCGCCGCAGAGGCGCGTTCGCATATAGGTCATTTGCCTCAATTTTGTTCGGCAACGTCTAGGTATTTTTGACTATTCCCTTTCCAAGCGCGCAACTGCCGTGCCGGTGCGGCCGGGATGCCGGTCAGAAGAAGCGTTGGCTGGCAACGGGATTGGAGGCGGATACCGAACCCGGCACTCTGGGCGGCCGCCAGGACTATTGCGATTTGAGGCAAACGCCTCATGTGAATGTGAAGCGGCGGACCGACGATCGGCCATGACAAAGGCTACTTCGAGGAAGCAGGAGACCAGATCATGACCGAATTAACGTGCAACGCAGAACGGCTCGGTACTCAGTCTGCAGCGGGTCACGCGACGTGGGGCGGGCGGGTCGAGGCAATCGACGTCAGCCGGCGCGTCGGTGGCCGGCAGATCCTCCAGACGCTGTCGCTGTCGGTGGAACCCGGCGAATTGGTCGCCCTCGCCGGCGGCAGCGGAGCGGGAAAGACGACGCTGCTCGAGATCCTGGCGGGACTGCGACCGCCTTCCGCCGGCGAGATTCGGCACGACGGCGTCGCACGCCGTGCACGCGTCGGTGCCGACTCCCCGGTCGGCTACGTGCCCCAGGACGACATCATTCACCTCGAGATGCCCCTGCGCCGCACGCTGCGCTACGCGGCCCGGCTGCGGCTCCCCGCGGGCACGTCGACGGCCGAAGCGGAACGCATCGTGGAGGAGACCCTGCGGGACCTCGACTTGGCCGATCGGGCCGACGTGCCGGTGCGTGCGCTGTCCGGCGGTCAACGCAAGCGCGCCAGCATCGCCGTGGAACTCCTGACGCGCCCACGCCTTTTCTTCCTCGACGAACCCACCTCCGGGCTCGATCCCTCAACGGCGGCCGACGTGATGCGCATCCTGCGCCGGCTCAGCCGACGCGGGGTCACCGTCGTTCTGACGACGCACGAGCCGGCCGGCATCGACCGATGCGACCGGGTCGTCTTCCTGGCACGCGACGGCCACTTGGCCTTCACGGGCAGCCCGGCCGCGGCGCGGGATTACTTCAACGTGGAAAACCTCGCCGAGGTGTACGAGCGCCTGGCCGGCGAGCACACTCCGCAGATCTGGGCGGAGCGGTTCGCGCAACGCCGCGTGCAGCCCAACACCCGGCCCGGCCCGACCAAGCCCGCCGTCCCCGCCACCCGCTGCGGCGCCAAGCGCACGGGCGCGGTCCGCCAATGGCTGCTGCTCACACGGCGCAACATTGATGTGCTCTGCCGGAACCGGCTGACCCTGGCGATCCTGCTCGGCTCACCGGTGCTCGTGACGGCGATGATGGCGACACTGTTCAAGCGCGGCGCGTTCGATGCGGGCGCCGCGGCCGGCGTGGGACCGGCGCAGATCGTGTTCTGGATCGCCTTCGACGGCTTCTTCTTCGGCCTGACGTACGGCCTGCTCCAGATCGTCGGCGAGATGGCCGTCTTCCGGCGCGAACGCCTGGCCGGGCTCCGCGTGGGCGCTTACGTGGCATCAAAGGTGACAGCGCTGTTGCCCGTTCTGGCGGGAGTGAGCGCGGTGTTGCTGGTGGTGCTGCGCGCGCTCGGACGGCTCCCCGCCGTCGGATGGGACGTGTACGGGTTGCTGGTCGCGACGATCCTGATCGAGGCGACTTCGGCACTGGCACTTGGTCTTCTGGCCTCGGCCGCCGTCTCCAACGCCGCGCAGGCCGCGCTCGCACTGCCGATGCTGTGCTTCCCGCAGGTGCTCTTCGGTGGGGCGATCGTCCCCGTCGACCAGATGGCCACCCCCGGGCGCCTGATGAGCCTCGTCCTCGCCAACCGCCACGCCTTCGATGCCTTGGGTCGTGACCTGAACCTCGACCGCTACACCGCCACGCTGCCGGCCATGTCCGTCTACCGCGACACCTTCCGGGGAGGCACCGCCGGCAGCCTCATCGCGCTCGCCGCGTTCGCCGTCGCCCTCATGCTGGCAACCGCCTGGGTGCTGGCCCGTCGATCCCGGCCCGGCGCGTCCCCGCGCTGACGCCACGCCGCCCGGGCCCGCGATCCCCCACAGGGGTCGCGGGCGGGGCGTCTTCAGAGCTGGAAAGGTGTCGGGAAGGTTCACATCTTCTGGACGAAGACGTCGATCGGCTCCGCGTGTCCCCGCAGATCCAGCGTGCGTCGCCGCATGGCGGCCGCTTGTTCATCGGCGACTCCGGCGGCGACCAACAGCTCGCCGCCGGCGGCATGTTGTTGCATCCGGGCGGCGGTGTTGACCGGGCTACCGAGGGCGGTGAAGTCGACCACCGCCGCGCCGACGTTGCCGACGTAGGCGATGCCCGCGTTCACCGCGACGCCGACCTCCAGCCAGGGTCCGTCGGGTGTGCCGTAGCCAACCGCCTTGAGCAGGTCGGCTCCGGCCTCCACCGCCCGTTGGCGATATCGGGGGCCGCTGATGCCTTGGACGAAGAACGCCATCACCTCGTCGCCGATGAGCTTGTCGATCACAGCGTCATGACGCAGAAGTGTCTGCGTCGCTGCGCTGTAAAACCGGTTGAGCAACGCGGCGAAGTCGGTGGCCGCCCGCTGCTGACCGAGCGCGGTGGAGCCGCGGACGTCGGCGAAGAGGACCGCGATGTCGACCTCGGCTCCGCCTCGCGGCAGCGCGTCGCAGCATCGCATGCATAGGTTGGGGTTCTTGCGCGATCGGCGGAATCCGGCCGCGGCGAAGAGCCGCCCGACGGGGCCGCCGAAGGGGTTGTTGCACAGCTTGCATCGCGGGGCCGAGGGCAGGTACCGGAATGCGCGCCTGGCCCTGACGAGAGACGCGTGGCCGTCGGTGAGCACCTTTTCCCACAGCCCCGGCGACCCGTATTGCCCGGGTCCGTCACGGATGTCCATCGCGTCGTGGTGGCGAACCGCGAAGGCGGCCTCCGAAGTGCGAATCATGCAGAAATTTTCGCCTCGATCCCCCTGCCCGCACATGAGGCATCCGCCCCAGACATCCTCGCCGAGCATTCGGGAAGCACACGGGTCTCAGTCCAGCGGGGTGCCGGTCAGGCCGTGCCGTGTCGCGTAAAGGCTGGCCCCGATCCGGTTGGACACCCCGATCTTGGCGTAGATGTGCTCGACGTGATTGCGCACGGTCTTCTCGGAAATCCAGAGAGCGGAAGCGATCTCGCGGTTAGATCGGCCGTGTGCGACATGGAGCAATACCTCAGCCTCGCGCCGAGTCAGTCCCGCCGGCCTCGGGGCTCTGCGCGACGGGCGGTGGCCCGCGGCCTCCAGCACCGCTTCCACCGCGTCGCCGGCCAGGCGCCCGCGGGCGGCTTCACGCCGTAGGCGTTTGGCGGCGGCGGCCTCGTCCAGTGCATCGCGGTGCGGCCGCGGTTCGGTTGAGGCGCAATAGCTTTCGGCGGCGGCAAGTATCCGGTCGCGAACCGACAGGTCATCACCGCGGACGCCGTTCGGATAACCCGACCCGTCCAGTCGTTCGTGGTGGTTGACCGCGACCTCCCGCACGGCCTTCAGTCCGCCGACCCGGGCCAGAATCCGGCCGGTCAGATACGGATGGATCTGCACGCGTTCGCGTTCGGCGCCGGTCAACTCACCCGCCTTCTCCCACACCCGGTTCGACACCCCGATCCGGCCGAGATCGTGTACGTAGCCTGCGCGCCGCAGGATGTCGACCTCGTCCTGCGGCAGCCCGGCGCGTTTCCCGGCGTTCTCTGCCAGCTCGGCGACGGCGCGCGAATGGCCAAGCGTGAACGGGCATTTGAGGTCGACGAAGTCCCCCATCGCACGCAGAAGGCAGTCGAGCGCGGGACCGTCGAGCGCTTCCCCCGGATCGGGCGCCAGGGCGGCCGCGGTCGACCACCCGTCCTCGTTCTCGCGCAGCAGGTCGTCCGCGGCCTCCGTGAACACCGCGACGACGTCCGGGTCGAACTGTTTGCCGCTGCGCCGGAGAACCTCCGCGACCGCGGCCTGCGCGCCGTACGCCCGATGGTGCACCTCGGCGATGTCGGCAACCTGCGCCACCCGCATCGCCACGGGAATCCGGGACCCGGCGGCCGCGGTGGGCAGACCGCTGCCGTCCCACCGTTCGTATGCATACGGGAGGGCTTCGCAGACGTCCGCGCCCAGCCCGATCTCCTCGGCGAGCAAAGCGGCCGACAGGCAATGGGATTGCACCAGGGCGCCGAGATTCCCGCGTGCGTCCAGGAACAGACGGGCCGCGAGCTTCGCGCGTGCCGGCAGCGTCGACCCACGGCCCAGGTTGCCCACGAGAAATCGCCGGTACGGTGCGCCGGACCAGTCGATGAAGTGGCTTTCATGTCGCATCGCGATGTCGTCGCCGAACCACCGCGCGTACTCGTGGGAGTCGGCATGACACCCGATCCACATCACCAGGCCGGTGTAGAACACAGTGCCGCGTTCTGGCTCGCTCAGCCCGAGCCGCTCGGCAAGCCTCGTGCCGATCGCCGCCGACCGGAGCATGTGATCCATCGGTTGCCCGAGGCCCAGGTCGATCGCCAAAGACAACGCCGCGAGGACCTCGGTCCGCGATACCGCTCCGCCGAAGGGCATGCGGCTCGCCCCTTTCCCGGCCCCCTAGCGCTTCTTGACGGACTTCGGCGGCTTGGCGCCGCGGCCCTGCCGTCGCGCGGCTTCGCGCCGCTCGCGCCGGCTGCCGCCGCCGGGGACGCCGGCCGTCGCCTTCTGCGCCCCACCGCCGTTGCGCTGCACCTCCGCTGAACCGTCCTCCGACGGGCCGGTATAGGTCAGGGCGGGCGCGTCACTGTCGCCGTTGTCGATCCCCTTGGCGTGCACGGCGGTACGCGGCTCTTCCCGCGTCGCGACGGGCTCGGCGTCGGCCTGCTGGTCGGCCCCCTCTTCGCGGGCCGGCAGATTCGCCAGCCCTTCCGGGGTCTCCACCGGGGCGACCTGCGGGGCGGGCACCGCCTCGACCGTCACATTGAACAGGAAGCCGACCGACTCCTCCTTCATGCCGTCGAGCATCGCCGTGAACATGTCGAAGCCCTCGCGCTGGTACTCCACCAGTGGATCGCGTTGCGCCATCGCGCGCAGCCCGATGCCCTCCTTGAGGTAGTCCATCTCGTAGAGGTGCTCGCGCCACTTGCGGTCGATGACGTTGAGCAGCACGTTGCGCTCCAGCTGGCGCATCGCACCCTCGCCCGCCAGTTCCTCGAGCTCGGTTTCCCTTGCGGCATAGGCACGTTCGGCATCGGCGGTCAGCGCCTCGAGCAACTCCTCACGGGTGAGGTCGTCGCGCTCCGAGTCCGCGTCGCGGTGGGTCAGCGTCTCGTGGTCGATCCCCACCGGGTACAGCGTCTTGAGCGCCGTCCACAGGGCCTCCAGATCCCAGTCCTCGGCGTAACCCTCGGTGGTCGCGCCGTTGACGTAGGCGACGATGACGTCGCGGACCATGTCCAGCGCCTGGTCCTTGAGGTTCTCGCCCTCGAGGATGCGGCGGCGCTCGGCGTAGATGACCTTGCGCTGCTGGTTCATCACCTCGTCGTACTTGAGGACGTTCTTTCGGACCTCGAAGTTCTGCTGCTCG
>JAOPVF010000501.1 GCA_025963195.1 Mycobacterium sp.
AGGACTCGCCCTTGCCGATGCCATCGGTGACCGATTCAACTCGCGACTGTGCCGCTGGGCCATCGGGGTGGCGCTGTTCACGCGGGGCGATCTGCGGGCGGCTGTCGCCCACTTCAGCGACTTGGTCATCGAGGCAGAAGAGGCGCATGATGCGCTCTTCCTGGTGAGCAGCCTCTACGTTCACAGCCATGTGCTCGGTCGTAGGGGAGACATCTGCGGTGCCAGGGCGAGGGCTAATGCAGCCCTCGAGGCCGCCGCAGAGCTCGGAGCCTGGCACGAGGGTTTGGCATACCTCGCGCTGACCCACGCCGCCCTGGCCGCTGGCGATGTCGCTGCGGCGAACGAGGCAATCACTGCGTGCGTCCAACGCGTCAGTGACCATCGCGATACCGTCGTGGTATGTATGTACGCCACCGCACAGGTGGCGTTGGCGCGAGGTGACCTCGTCGTCGCCCGCCGCTGCGCTGACGAGGCCGTATCTGCGACCTCAGGCGGGCACCTGGCGTCGGCACTTGTCACGCGCGCTTACGTGGCGATTGCGCAGGGCGATTCGGAGCAGGCAGACCGCGATGCGCACGACGCGCTCGCTGTTGCCGAAGGAGTGCAGGCGTTTGAGCCCGTCCCGGGCATCCTTGAATGCCTCGCCGGCATAGCCACGGCTTCGGGCAGTCACCGTGAAGCGGCACGTCTCTTCGGTGCTGCAGACGCCATGCGTGATCGCATGGGATCGGTCCGGTTCAAGATCGACGACGCAGCCTGGGATGCCTGGGCGACCGAAGCGCGCGATGGTTTGGGCGAGAGCGACTTTGATAATGCGTGGGCGGCGGGCGCCGGCCTGTCCATCGAAGAAGCGATCGCCTACGCGCAACGTGGTCGCGGTGCGAGGAAGCGACCTTCGAACGGTTGGGCGTCATTGACGCCGACGGAGCACGACGTCGTGCGGCTGGTCAGCGAGGGGCTGGGCAACAAGGACATTGCCGCCAGGCTCTTCGTATCCCATCGCACCGTGCAGACCCATTTGACCCACGTGTACACCAAGCTCGGGCTGACTTCACGCGTGCAACTGGCACAGGACGCATCCCGGCACGCCTGATCTACGCGGTTTCGCCGATGTATGCGGGACCCTTACCGGCTGAAGCTGATTACCATGACGCAAACCGAATGGAGCGATCTGGGCGTGAGTGATCTGCCGACCGGCACCGTGACGTTGCTCCTGGCAGACGTCGAGGGCTCCACGCGGCTGTGGGAATCCCAGCCCGAGGAGATGTCGGCCGCTATCGCGCGGCTGGACGCGATGCTCGCTGAGCTGGTCGCGACCCACGAAGGGGTTCGGCCAGTCGAGCAGGGCGAGGGCGACAGTTTCGTGCTGGCGTTCGCGCGTGCCAGCGACGCGGTGGCGTGCGCGTTGGCGCTGCAGCGTGCGCCGCTTGCGCCGATTCGGCTGCGCATCGGGCTCAACACCGGCGAGATCCAGCTGCGCGATGAGGGCAATTACATCGGCCCGACCATCAACCGGACGGGACGGTTACGCGATCTCGCGCATGGTGGCCAGACCGTGCTGTCGGGCGCGACGGAGTCGATGGTGCTCGACCACTTGCCGGACGATGCGTGGCTGACCGATCTCGGCACGCACGCATTGCGCGATCTGCCGCGCCCAGAACGCGTTGCGCAGCTGTGCCACACCGATATTCGCAATGAGTTTCCGCCGCTGCGAACCGGCGCCGCCGAAGTCGCGCGTCACCTTCCGCTACAGCTGACGAGCTTTGTCGGCCGCAACACGCAGATTGCCGATGTGCGCAAGCTGTTGGCCGGCAACCGGCTAGTGACGCTCACCGGTGCTGGCGGCGTGGGAAAGACGCGAATGGCCCTGGAGGTCGCAGCGACGGCCGCGACGGAATTCGCCGACGGGACAAGATATGTCGATCTGGCCCCGATCGCCGACCCCGACGTCGTGCCCATCGCAGTAGCGCGTGCGCTGGGTCTACCGGACCAGCCGGGCCGCTCGACAATGGACACGATCGTCAGATCGATCGGGGAGCGGCGGATGTTGGTGGTGCTGGACAACTGTGAGCACCTGCTGGATGCAAGCGCGGAGCTGATCACCGCGTTGGCGGGTGGCTGCACCGGCTTGACGCTCCTCACGACGAGTCGCGAGCCAATCGGACTGGCCGGAGAGTCAACCTGGCGGGTGCCGTCCCTGTCACTGGCGGATGAAGCGGTCGACTTGTTCGCCGATCGCGCGCGACTGGCCAGCCCTGATTTTCGCGTCGCCGCCGACAATCTCGCTGTCGTGACCGAGATCTGTCGGCGACTCGACGGAGTCCCACTGGCGATCGAACTTGCCGCAGCACGCGTTCGCGCATTGTCGCTGGACGAGATCAACGACAGCCTTCATGACAGGTTTCGGCTGCTGACCGGGGGCTCGCGAACCGCGGTGCGCCGCCAACAGACGTTGCGTGCGTCGGTCGACTGGTCGCACGCGCTGCTGTCCGAACCCGAACGCATTCTGTTCCGCCGAATCGCCGCATTCGTCGGTGGGTTCGACCTGAATGCTGCCCAAATGGTCACTGGTTCAAGCGATGTGGAGCGTTATCAGGTGCTCGACCAGCTGAGCCTGCTTGTCGACAAGTCACTGGTGGTCGCTGAAAGCGTTCAGGGACACACGCGGTACCGGCTTTTGGAGACGGTCCGTCAGTACGCGGCGGAGAAACTCGGTGAGTCCGAGGAGGCGGTGAGCACCCGAACTCGTCATCGCGGTTACTACACATCGCTGGCCGCCGAGCTGGACAATCCGCAGGCCGGACGCCACGAAAAGCTGCTAGAACAGGCCGAATCGAATATCGACAACTGCCGGGCGGCGTTCGCATGGAGCCGGGAGTGCGGCGACACCGAGGCTGCGATGCAACTGGCGTCGTCGCTGCTGCCGTTGTGGCTCGCGCGTGGTCGCATCACCGAGGGGCTGTCCTGGTTCGAGACGCTGCTGGCCGATCAAGGTGCAGGTGACACTGACGTCGCACCTGCCGTGCATGCGCGAGCGTTGGCCGACAAGGCCCTTCTAGACGCATGGGGCATCATGCCCGACAGGCTGGATCAGGCCGAACAGGCCTTGACGATCGCGCGCGAAGTCGGCGACTCGGCGCTGATTGCCCGGGCATTGGCTGCATGCGGCAGCATCGCGGCATACGACGCCGATGTGGCGGCGCCCTATTTCGCCGAAGCGAGCGACCTCGCGCGCGAACTCGGAGACCAGTGGCGGTTGAGCCAGATCCTGGGTTGGCAGAGCTACGCGGCCTTCTTCGCGGGCGACCCGAAGGCCGCCTACGCGGCGGGTGTAGAAGGACGCGATCTCGCTGATTCGATCGGCGACCGATTCAACGCACGGTTCTGCCGCAGCTGGGGCGGCGTTGGTGGCCAGCTCATGACGGGCCGTGACCTACGCGGGCTGACCGAACAGTGCACCGAACTCCTCAGGGAGGCCGACGCCGCTTCCGACCTGCTCTGCCGGTTCCTCGCGCTTCAGCATCTCTGCATCGCCAACACATTTCAGGGCGAGACCGCTTCTGCCGCCGCCTGTGCCGAGGCGCTGATCGAGGCGGGTGCGGAGCTTGGCGGTTTTCTCGCCGGCTGCGGGCAAATGGGGTCGGGCTGGTCGGCCCTCGCCGCGGGCGATGTCGCCGCCGCCAGGCATGCCTACGAACTGGGATGGCCAATCGTCAGTGTTCACAGTGCCGCACGCGCGGTGTTCGTGTCGTGGCGGGCCGAAGCCGCTCTCGCCGCAGGGGACCTCGGTGATGCGCGCCGATGGGCGGACGACGCCGTGGCCGTCACGAAGGGATGGCACTTGGCAGCGGCGCTGACCACTCGCAGCCGTGTTGCGATCGAGGAGGATGACCTGGAACAGGCCGAGCACGACGTCTACGAGGCGCTTGCGGTCACGGCAGAGATCGAAGCGCATGTGATCACTCCGGAAGTCCTGGAGTGCCTCGCCCGTATTGGTGTCCTCATGGGCAGTCACCGTGAAGCGGCGCGGATATTTGGCGCGACGGAATCGTTCTGGCAGCGAATCGGTGCGGTCCGGTCCCTGGTTCATCAAGCCGGTATCGACGCGTCTGTCGCTGAGCTGCGTGAGGCGATGGGGGACAGCGACTTCGACGCGGCATGGGCGGAAGGTGCCGCCTTGTCGACGAGTGAGGTCATCGCCTACGCCCAGCGTGGCCGCGGGGGACGCAAGCGGCCGTCGAGCGGGTGGGGATCGCTGACCCCGACCGAGCTCGACGTCGTGCGGCTTGTCAGCGAGGGGCTGGGCAACAAGGACATCGCCACACGCCTCTTCGTATCTCATCGCACGGTGCAGACGCATCTGACGCACGTCTACAACAAGCTGGGCATGACGTCGCGGGTGCAGCTGGCGCAGGAGGCCGCACGCCACCATCAGGACGGGCGGTAGCGCCGCTCGGGCCTGCCGGCGCCGTACTGCAGGCGCAACTGGAGTGCGCCGGTGCTCAGGTAGTGCTCGAGGTATCGGCGCGCGCTGACCCGTGAGATCCCCACCAGCTCTGCGCATTCGGCGGCGGAGACCTCGCCTGCCGACCGGACCGCGTCGAGTACCAGTTCGCCCGTCTCGGCGCCGAGGCCCTTGGGCAGTGCCTCGCCGCCACGTGTGGGGATGGCGCCGCCGAACAGCGAATCGATCAGTGACTGGTCGACGCCGGATGCGGACCGCAGGGCGTCGTCCCGCGCGGCGAACGCCTCGAGCTTCGCCTTGAACTGGTCGAACTCGAACGGTTTGATCAGGTAGTCGGCTGCGCCTCCGTCGAGGGCGCCGGACACGGTGTCGAGTTCCCGCGCGGCGGTGATCATGATGACCCCGACGCGATCACCACGGGAACGCAAGCGCTGCAACACTTCCAGGCCCGTCATGTCGGGAAGGTACACGTCGAGCAAGATTAGATCGGGGCTCGATTCGGCGGCTTGCTCGAGGGCTTCGGTACCGGTGCGGGCGACCCCTGCCGCGCGGAACCCGTCGATCCGGTCCACGAACCGGCGGTGGATCTCGGCGACCATGAAGTCGTCGTCGACGACCAGCACGTCACGCATCACTCGAACCCCCAGTGCTGGTGACGGAGCCGGACAGTGGCAGCCGCACCTCGAAGACGGCACCGCCGTCGGGTCCGTCCGATACCTCGACCTCCCCGCCCAGCTGCGCGCTGACCAGCCGGACCAGGGCCAGCCCGATGCCCCTGCCGCCGGGGACGTCAGGCTTGGACGTGACGCCACGCGCGAAGATCGTCTCGCGCAGGTGTTCTGGCACACCAGGACCGGAGTCGGCGACCGAGATGGTCAGTGCGCCAGCGTCGCCGAGGGCGACCGTGACGACCCTGCGCTCCGATCCCTCCGACACGTCGACCGCATTGTCGATGAGGTTGCCGAGCACAGTGATCACGTCGGTGGCCAGGGCGGGGTCGAGGGCCGCGAGATGGCTGCGTTCGTCGAGCACCAACGCGACGCCACTCTCGGCGGCCAGGGACGTCTTGGCGATCAGCAGCGCGGCGACGGCGGGGTCGGCGACGTGTCGGGTCACCGCGTCGCTGATCTCAGCGCGGCGGCGGGTCAGCGTTCCGACCAGATCGCGCACCGAGTCGTACTCGCCGAGTTGCACCAGACCCGAGATGGTGTGCAGCTGGTTGGCGAACTCATGGGTCTGCGCGCGCAAGGTGTCGGTGACGCTCTTGTGCGACGACAGCTGCCCCTGCATCGAGGCAAGTTCGGTGCTGTCCCGCATCGTGGTGACAGTACCGATGCGCTCGCCGCCGGTGCTGGCAGCCCGGCGATTCAGCGCGAGAACCCTTGTGCGGGTCACGATCACGACGTCACGACTGTCCTCACCGGATGCCAGGAACTCTTCGACGGCGGGATCCAGCCCCACCGAGTCGACCCGGCGCCCGACGGCGTCGCCTGTTACGTCGAGCAGGTCCTGCGCGCTGTCGTTGAGCAGGGTGATGACACCGTCGGTGTTCACCGCCACCACGCCCTCACGGATGCTGTGCAACAACGCTTCCCGGTGATCGGCCAGCCCGGCAATCTCCGCCACCTCCAGGCCCCTGGTGTGCCGTTTGATCCGCCGGGACAACAGCCACGACGCCAGCACGCCGAGCGCGGCGCCGAGCCCGAGGTATACCAGCAGGCGTTCGCCCGCGCCGCCGAGCAGTTGCCACGTCGAAGGATAGGGCTCGCTGACCGAGACGACGGCGAGCACCGTGCCGTCGATGGCCAGGATCGGCACCTGTCCGACGAGTGAATGCGCGCCGTCCACGTCGAGGTCGCCCGACCAGGCCCGGCCCTCCACGACCTGGCTGCGGCCAAGATCGGTCCGTGCGCCGGCGCGGGAAGGATCCGACGACACCCGGACCCGGCCGTCGGGGGCGAGGATCTCGACAAGCCCGGCACCCGAGAGTGCGACCGCGCGGTCCACGTCGGGCGCCAGCACCAACGCGGCGAACGGATCTGCGTAGCGTTCCCGGACGATCGGCGTTGACGAGAGGTTCTCGGCGACCGCGATCATCCGTTGGCCGCGCACGTCGCGAAACTCCTGGTTGGACTGCGTCACGGAGACTGCGGCGACCGCGCCAAGCACCACGAGCACCACCAGCAGCTGGAAGACCAGGAACTGGCCGGCCAGGCTGCGCGCAGTGATCCGCGCGGCGGAGAACCGGGGACGGCCCGGTGTGCGCGGTTGTGTACTCAACGACCAGAACTTCCTTTGCGTCCGAAAGAGTGACCTGAGTCACCCATGAGAACAGTATTGACGAGCATCACACAGCGGCGAACGGAGACGATGGTGTCGAGACTTCCACGTTGGGCGACGACGGCGGGGGCGGTGCTGACGGCCGTCCTGCTGGCAGTCGTCACCCTGACCGCCTGCGGCGTGACGCGCGGCGAAGATCCGTCGGGCCTGCACCGGCTGCGGATGATGGTGCCCAACAGCCCCGGCGGCGGCTATGACCTGACCGCGCGCACGGCGGTGAAGATCATGGAGGACCAGGACATCACCGGCCGTGTCGAGGTGTTCAACGTCATCGGCGCGGGCGGCACCGTCGCAATGGCCCGGCTGATGAACGAAAAGGGCAACGGCGACCTCATGATGAC
>JAOPVF010000525.1 GCA_025963195.1 Mycobacterium sp.
CGCGTTGGCGATTCTGACGGCCCGTCACCTCGACTGCTGGACCCTTGGCACCGTGACAAAGGGTGCGAAGGGAGAATCGCGGGCGTCCCTGGTGGGGCAGCACCCGCGATTCTGATCGCGCGAAGGGGCCGTACTAGCGGCGCCAGTCGTCCTCTTCGAGGAGGTCGTCGGGTACCTCACGGCCACCGCCGATGGGGTTGTCTGGCGCGTGCGACAGCTCCCGCTGTAGCTGCGTCAAATCGGTCTGCGGTGAGCTGTACTTGAGCTCACGAGCGACCTTGGTCTGCTTCGCCTTTGCCCGGCCGCGGCCCATGAGGGACCCCCTCGCGCAATAACGGAGCGCCCCGAAAACTGGGCGGCTCCGATCTGAGTGTGTTTATCGTCCTGTCCACACTTTACCGTGCCCTCCGGTTCCGTGCTGGCAGGCCCGGCCCAGCGTCGCCACCGGACCATCGGGTTCAACGCGATTGGCCCCGCAGACGTTCCACGGCAAGCCGTCCGGCACCCACGTGGTTGGTGTCGGGCAGCGAATCGGGGTCGATCGCGGCCGCCACCTGAGATTCGCCACCGGTGGTCAGTTCTACGTCGGCAGGCAGGCCGCGCTTCACCAATGCGAGTGCGATGGGGCCAAGGTCGACGTGGTCGACGACGGTGCCGAGCCGCCCGACCGCGCGCCCGGCGGCCAGCACCGGATCGCCAACCGAGGGCCGGTCGGAGTCGCCGTCGAGGTGCAATAGGACCAGCATGCGAGGGGGTTTGCCCAGGTTGTGGACCCGTGCCACGGTCTCCTGGCCGCGATAGCAGCCCTTGTCCAGGTGGACGGCGCCCTCGCCGGGGCCGCCGATCCAGCCGACCTCGTGCGGGATGGTCCGCTCGTCGGTGTCGAGGGCAAGCCTTGGCCGCAGTGCCGCGACTCGGTGCGCCTCGTACGCCCACACACCCGCAGGCCGGACACCCGCCGCGACCAGCTTGGCGCGCCAATCGGCGGCGGTGTCGCGCGGCACCACCAGGTCCACCTCGTCTGGGGCCATCGTGCGAATGAACCCGCCACCGGCCAGAGGTGCGGCGGTGAACGTCGCGGGCAGGGAGTTGACCCCTAGCGCGGCGAGTACCGCCTGGTCACGCACGTTGGGACCGAGCAGCGAGAGCACCGCCAGCTCAGCGGGTTCGACGACGACCTTGGCCCAGAACACCATCTTGCGGAGATAGCCCAGCAACGGCTCGCCACGCCACGGTTCGGTATCGATGATCGTGACGCCGTCCAACTGGGTCTGTACCCAGTGATCTTCGACACGGCCCTGGCCGTCGAGGCTCAAATTCTCGACCACCACACCGTCGGGAAGTTCGCTGACGTGCTGGCTGGAGATGGTGTGCAGCCAGGATCGCCGCTCGTCGCCGGTCAGCTGAATCGTCGCGCGGTGGGACCGATCGACGATGACGGCGGAGAGCGCTCCCGCCCGCTGCTCGCCAAGTGGATCGCCGTAATGCCACACGGCGCCTGCGTCGGGGCCGCCATCGGGGGCGGGAACTGCGGACATGCCCCAACTCTACGGAGTGGGCGCCGGCCGAGCCGCCAGTGCGCCGGCGGCACTACCGTCAGTGCTCGTGGGGAACGGGTTCGGCATCGTCGTCACCCTCGACGGGGCGGCGATCGACGCAGGGCAGCCATCGGTCTACGCCGACGACCCGACGTTGCTGCGCGGTGACGGCGTCTTCGAGACGACGCTGCTCCGGGGTGGCCGGCCATGCCTGCTGGGAGCGCACCTGACCCGGCTGACGACGTCGGCGGCGATCACCGGTCTGGCCGTACCCGACCCCGCGCGGTGGCGGCACGCCGTCGCCGCGGCGGCAGCGCTGTGGACCGGCGAGGGGGACGCGGTGCTGCGGTTGGTGCTGGGCCGCGGACGCGCATCGGCGCCGACGGCATTCGTCACGGTTTCCCCAGTCCCCGAACGGGCTCTCGTGGCGCGACGGGAAGGTGTGGCGGCCGTGACCCTCGACCGCGGTGTACGCGCCACTGGCGACGGCCACGCGCCCTGGTCCGTGTCAGGCGTGAAGTCGTTGTCCTACGCGCCGAACACCGCCGCGCTGCGGCACGCCGAGCGGGTCGGCGCTCAGGAGGTGGTGTTCGTCGACTCCGACGGTTGGGTACTCGAGGGGCCGCGGTCGGCGGTCCTCATCGCCACCGACGACGGTGCCCTGCTGACGCCCCCCGCGTCGCTGCCGATCCTGCCCGGTACCACGGTGCGCGCCGCGTTCGACGAAGCGGGTGAACGCGGCCTGGTCTGCCAGGTGCGTCCGATCGACGTTGCTGAACTCGTTGCTGCACAGGGTGTCTGGTTGCTGTCGAGCGTCACGCTGGCCGCCAGAGTTCACACTCTCGACGGGGTGCCGCTGCGGCAGGCGCATCGAGCGGCTGAGGTGACCGGCCTGGTCGATGCCGCGATCATGCGCACCGATTGAGCCAGACGCGAAAACCGGTTGTCGGCCTCAGGCTTCGGGAGTACGGTCGCTCGTACACAAGGAAGGAGGTGGTCCGACAAATTGATTGACTTATGGACATGTGAGGTGGCTGCCAGCTAGCAGCGCCGGGCGTATTCGTTGCTCTACGCGCAAGTGAATCACCTGCGCGCGCTGGCGAATTCCCCGCAGCCACCCGGCCCCCGAGCCCCTCGGTCCGTCCAAACCAGGAACCAAGGCTCGGGGGCCGCTCCATGTCTGGCGGGGTATGGCTACGCGGCAGCGCCGGATGCGTCGCCACCGGAGTCGGTGCCCGCCGAGCCCGTGGGCTCGGAGCCGGTTGTGCTGCCCGAGCCCGTGGAGCCAGTCGAACCGCTTCCGGTCGAACCGCTGGGCGTCGTGGATTCACCCGTCTTGCCGGGCTCTGCCTTTGCCGCCGGTCGTGTCGGTGCCACCGTTCGGCGTGGTGGTGGTGCCCGACGTCGTGCCCGATTCCGGCTTCGTCTCGGGCTTGGTGGAAGGCGTCTCAGGCGCCGTCGCGGTGGCCTCCGTTGCTGCGGCCTTTGATTCCGCAGGTGTCGCGGCCTTTTCGGCGCCCAGCGTGGGTCGCAACCGACAACGCGGCCGACGACAGCGCGGACGGGCTGGTGTCGGCCACCTTTGTCGCAAGGAGCGTGGACGTCGCTGCCGCGATCGCCGACCGCGCCCAGCAGGTCGCCGGTTTTCAGGGCATCGACGACGGCCTGTACTTGAAACGCGGTCGCCTGGAGGGTGCCGTTGATCGTGCCGATGGCACCCAAACCCAGACCAAGCAGAGCCTGCGGGACCTTCGCGACGACGTTCGCGACGTTCTGCACCATCGAGACCGGGATTTGAAGCAGGTCGAGCAGCGGGAAGACCGGGCCGATGATGAGTCCGAGCCCGGCACTGAACGACGTGTTTAACCCTCGTAGATCTGGCCGGCCAGAATCTGGCTGATGCCTTGTTGAACCCCTGCCGGGAAACCGAAGGATTGTCGAATCGCAAGGTATCGACCAGATTCGAGAACGAGGATTGCAGTGCGGTGACCGTCTGCCCGACGTAGCCGGCCCCGTTGAGGATCAGCTGGTGCACGATCGGCAAGGGGTTGTTCAGGTAGCTTTGGACGAGCGCGCCGCCGTTGGCGAGAGTGTCCTGGATGATCTGCGCCCACTGCTCGATGGGGTTCGCGGCCGCGGTCAGCGCCACCTCCGCCGATGACACCGCTCGCGCTTGGAGTTCGGCGACGGCGGGCATCGGTTGGGCAGAAGCTGTGCTCCGGCAAGAATTTTCGGGTTCGTTGGAACGCCCTGACCACCCGCAATCGGCAACCAGATGAGTCCTCGCTGGTCATTGAACTCGCTAACCAAGGCAAGCAAAGCGCCAATTAAAAGCGGTTAATTAAATGTGCAACAACCTCTTTGGCATATTTGAAACACGTTCTATCCACCGTTCTGATTTGCCATGCAGTAGTCGCACAGAACTACTTCCAGGTAGTCGCCCGTGTCATCCCAGCAGTTGACATAGCTGGATCGAATCGCGGCTGAGTACCTCTCACCACAGCATCCGCGACAGTCCCGTCGGGCATCGGCAACGGTTGGTACACACTGGGATTCAGGACGATTACCTTCGACCGCGAGGGCCGTGATTACCCCGCGCCCAGGCGAGCCGCGCTCGGGCGCCCGCCTCTCAACTGCACCAATTGTTGCTCATTTCGGGCTGGCCGCCGGTCCGCGGCTCCGTGACGGTTTGACTACACGCTTCTTCGCCGAATTCACTGCTGCGCCAAGGGTATTCATTCCACTGTTGATTCGCCGGCTGCTGTCGCCCAGCGCCGCCATCTGTGGCCGTGACAGCTGATCCAGGAAATGCGTGCGCACCACCTGCGCATAGGTCACCAGCGCCGGCTTGAACCGCGCAAGACCGTCGTGGGTGATGGTTGCGACCACGCCGCGCCGATCGCGATTGCTGGTGGTGCGCCGCACCAGCCCCCGCGACTCCAACCGCCGGATCTGCTGGCTCACTCGGCTCGGCGTCAACACGAGTGCGTGGGCCAGATCGCCCATTCGTGCGGATCCCGAGTCGGATTGGGCCAGCATCTCCAATAGGAGCACGTCGAAGAGCGTGAGCTTGTGCGCGTCCATCAACTTTCGGTTCAGCAAGATGTAGATCCGCGTCGCCGCGTCGAGGAAGTGTTGCCAACGGCGCTGCTCGGTGTCGTCGAGGGTCGGTGCATGACTTGGTGGAAACTCCGGGCACGCATGCTCCATGGCCGGTGATGCTAGGCGACGGCAATCATCGGACGCCTCTGAATTTTGAAAGTGACTTCAGCGGAGGTTAGCCATCGGCGCTGAACGCTTGGTCAGGACGCTGGTCCTGGTGCCTTGTCGGCGCAAGCCCGTTGTGCCTTCGTCCAGGTCTGTGGATCGACGCCGGGTGGCGCAGCGGGCCCGGCAGGTGGCGTCGGCACCCCATTGTGGGCAAGGCAGGACGCATAGGAACCGTGCCCCGCGGGTGTCGCCGTTGGCGCGGGTCGTGGTTCGGTCGGGGACCCGCACGCTGCCGTGAAGAGGGCGAGCATGAAGAGCGCGACCGCTGCGCTGACACGCGCGGCCGGCAAGGGCAACCGCATCAGCCGACGAACCTCGTCAGCCGGGCGGACAGATGCGGAATCAGGCCGCCGTCGGCATCGACGCGCTCCTCGACGTAAGCGAGGTCGCCGCCCTCGACGATGCCGTAGAGGCGCTTGGCGCCGCCGACCAGTACGCCAGACTTGCTGCGCGCCAACGCATCCGTCACAAGCTCCCACGACGACTGGGTGATCGGGCTGCCGTAGAACAGTTCGACGTAGCCGGCGGAATGGGCAAGCAGGAGTTCGATGGCCTGTGACTCGGCGACGTCGTTCGGGTCGTTGACGAAACGCCAGTAGCCGGTTTCACGCAGACTCGGGCCTTCGTATTCGCCGGTCTCGGAGAGCCGCCAGGAGCGGGCTTCCCAATTCAGGTAGTCGCCGCCGTCATGGGACACGATGATCTGCTGGCCGAACCGGTAGTCGCCCTGGGCGTCGCGGCCCTCGCCTTCACCGCGCCAGACACCGACGAGGGGTAGTAGCGCAAGGAGAGCGTCGTTGAGTCCGACGCCTTCGCGGAGGTTGGCGGTATCGGCGGGAAGCGGAAGGTCTTCGAACCCGGGCACATTGCGCGCCGCGGTGGTCTTCGCCCGCTCGGCGGCGGCCGCGACCGCGCGGTCTCCGGAGAGCTGCGGAAGCGAATCCGCTGGGTTGTCCTCGGCGCTCACTAGTCGTCAGTGATCAGCCGGTACACCGCGTACAGCGCGAACCAGGTGATGACCACGGTCGCCGCAACGAGCATGATCTCGAAGAAGAGCACCACGTAGATGAGTCTAGATCGTTAGCGGTGCCCCGACACGTCGGGGCACCGCTCGTCTGTCTAGGCGACCTTGACGTCGACCTCGTGGATGCCCGCACCGGACGGCGCGACGCTGGCGTCGCCGTTGCCCGCAGGCGAAAGGGCGCGCAGCGTCCAGGTGCCTGGCGCGGCGAAGAACCGGAAGTCACCGGTGGCCGACGCGACGACCTCTGCGGTGAACTCGTCGCTGGAGTCCAGCAGGCGCACGAATGCACCTCCGACGGTCTGGCCGGCGCCGTCGACGACGCGACCCGTGATGACCGTTTCCTTCTCGAGGTCAACGCTGGCAGGCAACGTCAGTCCTTGCTTCGGTGCTGAGCACATATCAACTTCCCAATTCAATCGGGGCCCCGACAAGGGAGCCGTATTCCGTCCAACTGCCGTCGTAGTTCTTGACGTTTTCGTGGCCGAGGAGTTCCTGCAGCACGAACCAGGTGTGCGACGAACGCTCACCGATCCGGCAGTAGGCGATGGTCTCCTTGGAGCCGTCCAGGCCGGCCTCGGCGTACAGCTTGGCGAGGTCGTCGTCGGACTTGAAGGTGCCGTCCTCGTTGGCCGCCTTGCTCCACGGCACGTTGATGGCGGTGGGGATGTGTCCCGGACGCTGGCTCTGCTCCTGCGGCAGGTGCGCAGGCGCCAGGATCTTGCCCGAGAACTCGTCGGGGGAGCGGACGTCGACCAGGTTCTTGGCGCCGATGGCGGCGATGACCTCGTCGCGGAACGCGCGGATGGTGTTGTCGGGCGCCTGCGCGGTGTACGACGTCGATGGGCGATCGGGCACGTCCGTGACGAGGGGGCGCCCATCGAGCTCCCACTTCTTGCGGCCGCCATCGAGAAGCTTCACGTCCTGGTGTCCGTAGAGCTTGAAGTACCAGTAGGCGTACGCGGCGAACCAGTTGTTGTTGCCGCCGTACAGGATCACGGTGTCGTCGTTGCTGATGCCCTTGTCCGACAGCAGTTTGGAGAACTGCTGGGCGTCGACGAAGTCGCGCTTGACCTGGTCCTGCAGCTCGGTCTTCCAGTCCAACCTGACGGCGCCGGCGATATGGCCGCCTTCGTAGGCGCTGGTGTCCTCGTCGACCTCGACGAAGACGGTGCTCGGCGCGTCGAGATTGCTCTCGGCCCAGTCAGTCGTGACCAGGACGTCGGAGCGTGCCATGGATGAGATCCTTTCGATTGCTTGGTGATTCGGCCGTTAGGCCGGGCTGGGGGTACGGCGGAAACGGGCGACGAGCGGGTAGAGCTGGCAGCCGAGGCAGATGCCGAAGGCCGCATTGAGGAAGGCGGCGACCAACGCGAATGCGGTGGCCGTAAGTCCCACCGCCGGAAGTCCGAACGCGAAGCCGGCCGCGCCGACGACCGCGAACAAGAAACCGACGAGCTGGGCGAACTTGAGCGGCGGCACCGGCTCCCGATCGGTCACGGGGCCCAGCCGCGGGGCGACCAAGGTGGCGAAGATGCGGCCGTAGGGGTGCTGGCGTGGGCCGCCCACCGCACCGATGGCGAACACCACGGCCTGCAGACCCAGGATGACGGCTGCCGCGACATTGCTGAATGCGGAGGCAATGAGCGTGGCAACGATGACGACCGTTGTCACCCACGCGGTGAAGCGGGGACCCCGGACATCCACTTGCTGCGGTCCGCTGATCTTGTTCGACACGAGAATGCTCCTGCTTGTTGTCAAAGAGGGGTTGTGGGGCGAGCCACGAGGGCTGCTCCGAGCGCGGCGCGAAGAAGGGCGCGGCTACTCAGCAGATTCGACAACAACAGCAGCAACCCGCGACGCGGCACAGATCGACTGCGCGGCGCTTGGTGAGCACGAGCTCAATGCGGGGTGACACGCCCGACAGCCTACCCAATGACACGGTCGTCAAGCCAATAGTGGTTCGAGCGCAGAGCGCAGGTCAGCAGCCTTCGGAACGCCGGGCGCGCGGTACCGCTGTCGGCCGTCGGCGTCGAAGATGAAGGTAGTGGGCAACGACAGCACCGAAAGCCGCCGCGCCGCCGCTGGATTGGCGTCCATGTCGATTTCGACGTGGGCCACCTCGGGAAGTTCGGCGCAGACCTGGTTGACCACCCGGCGCACCCCGGCGCACGGACCGCACCACACCGCGCTGAAGTGCACCACCGTCGGCCCCGTGCCCGACAACCCCAGATCGGAGGTGTCGACGTTGGCGGCGTCCTCGGCGGTCTGGCGCAACATCCCGGAGCGAAGGGTCAGCAACCGGCCAATCACGTACGCCACCCCGAGCGCGGCGATGAGCACCGCGATCACGGCGACGAGTGAAGAGCTCATGGTTGTTTGAACCCATCGAGAGTCACCGTTACTCCCGTCGTGATGCCTTCGATGATGACGTCGGAGCCCCTGGCACCCTCGCTGGTCGGTGCGATGCCGAACGGCAGCGTCATTCCCGGCATGCTTCCGCTGAACGTCTTCAGCACCGCCTCCCGCTTGTCGTCGGGCACCTCGCGGTCGGCCGTCCCCGCGCCGGTGAGCACGCCGGTGGCGGTGAACACCAGGGTTCTCGACTCGGCGCCGGTCACCGACAGGTCGACCGACACGCTGACCTTCTCGTAGAAGTCGGCGGCCGTGGGGGTGCCGGTGAACACCAGCCCCTTGTTGGTGGAGATGCCCGACTCCGTGGTGCCGCCGGTGGCGTCGTTGGTTTCCTTCGGTGGCGCCTCGACCAGCAGGTCCTTGATGCCCATGAAGCGCCCGAAGTGGGTCGAGTCGACGATGATCCGGCTTTCCAGCTTGCCGACCTGCAGTTTTGCGTTGGGCCCGATGAGCCAGGTCGTGTCGGTCAGGTCGACGGCGTGCAGCGTCGACTCGAGCGACGCCTTGCCGACGATGGGGTGGTCGACGCCGCCCGCGCGGATCTCCACTTCCCGGTACCTGTTCCCGGCGGCCTGTGTGACGAACGGGAATCCGAGGATGCCCACCCACGGGTCGAAATCGAGTGCGTTTGCCGTGCGTACGCTGCGAGCCCAGCGGTATTCGGCATAGATCGCCGCACCGAAGTCGGCGCCGACGGCGGCCACTATCAGCGACGTCACCGCCGCTAGGAGACCGATCAGCACCCTGCGCATCCGGACATTCTGGCCCACGGGAACCCGTCCTCGACGGTCGGCGCGGCTAATTAGCAGGTAGCACGCTATCGTTAGGCAATCGTTGGTCGGTAACGACCACGTGTCAGCCATGAAACTGGGCGGTGACCGGACTCCGTCGTCGTGGATGGGGCCGGGCGAACCCCCGGGCGTGCTGGAGGACCCGTTGGACCTGTTACTACTGACCGTCGACCCGCACCCCGAGTCGGTTCTGCCGTCGCTGGCGCTTCTGGCGCACAACGTGCGGTCGGCGCCGACCGAGGTGTCGTCGCTACTCGAGGCGGGCACCGCCGACGTGGCGATAGTCGACGCGCGGACTGATCTTGCCGCTGCACGCGGTCTGTGTCGGCTGCTCGGCACCACCGGGACGTCGGTACCCGTCGTCGCCGTGGTGAACGAGGGCGGACTCGTGGCCGTCAACGTGGAGTGGGGGCTCGACGAGATCCTGCTGCCAAGCACTGGGCCCGCCGAGATCGACGCCCGGCTGCGGCTACTGGTCGGCCGCCGCGGCGGCCTCGCCGATCAGGAGAGCCTTGGCAAGGTCAATCTCGGCGAGCTCGTCATCGACGAGGGCACCTACACCGCGCGGCTGCGCGGGCGTCCGCTCGACCTCACCTACAAGGAGTTCGAGCTCCTGAAGTATCTGGCGCAGCACGCAGGCCGGGTGTTCACCCGCGCCCAGCTGCTGCAGGAGGTGTGGGGCTACGACTTCTTCGGTGGCACCCGCACGGTGGACGTTCACGTTCGCCGGTTGCGCGCGAAGCTGGGGCCCGAGTACGAGTCGCTGATCGGCACGGTGCGCAATGTCGGTTACAAGGCGGTGCGACCCGCACGCGGACGGCCACCCATCGCCGGTGCCGAGCTGGCCGACGACCCCGACGATCTGGCTGACGACCCCGACGATTACGACGCGGCACCCGACGGGATACCGGAGTCGTTCAGCGACCCGTTGCGCAGTCAGTGAGTAGCGACTTCGCGATCGGCAGGATTACGGCGCTCTCCAATGTCGATCAAGACCGGATCCGGGATTTGATCGATGCGGCGGCCGCGCACGACGGCGTCGCACCCGTCGGTGACCAGGTGCTGCGGGAGCTACCCCACGATCGCACCCGACATCTGGTGGCCCGCGCCCGCGACGGCATCGTCGGCTACCTCAATCTCGTTGCAGCGACGGCAGATTCGGCTGCCATGGCCGAGGTGGTGGTGTCCCCGGTTGCCCGACGGCGCGGCATCGGGTCGAAGTTGATCGAGGCCGGCTTGGCCGAGGGCGGTGACGGCGCGCGCGTCTGGGCGCACGGCAACCTCGAGCCGGCCAGAGCGACGGCTGCCGCCATGGGGCTCACCGTCGCGCGCGAGCTACTGCAGATGCGCCGCGGCCTCACCGACCTACCGCCGGTGACCGTCCCGTCCGATGTCCGGCTGACCACCTACTCCGGCCCAGAAGACGACGCCGAACTGTTGCGGGTGAACAACGCCGCCTTCGCCTGGCACCCCGAACAAGGCGGGTGGACCGAGGACGACATCGTGGAGCGTCGCGACGAGTCGTGGTTCGACGCCGATGGACTGTTCCTGGCCTTCGACGCCAACGAACCGGGCAAGCTGCTCGGCTTCCATTGGACGAAGAACCACGGGCCGGAACGTGGCGGGCAGGAGCGGAGCGACCCGGGGAATGTCTTGGGGGAGGTGTACGTGGTCGGGGTCGACCCGGACGCCCAGGGCCGGGGCCTGGGCGTCACGTTGACGCTGGCCGGGTTGCACCACCTCGCGGAGCGGGGCGCCGACACCGTGATGCTCTACGTCGAGGCCGACAACGAGGCTGCGGTCAAGACGTATCGGCGGCTGGGATTCGACGTATTCAGCACGGACGTGGCGTACACGCGCGGCTGAACGTCATCCCCGTTTGCCGTAATTGCACGTGCGGTACGGATCGAGCTCGCGTCAGTGTCTGTCGAGTTTCCTCGATGGGTGTTGATTCGTTGCCGGTGAGTTGATTCGGCGACGTCGACGGTTGCCGGGGCCGGCGTCCGCCGCCCAGCTCGGGTTCATTTGCCGTTCATATTGCAGGGGTTCGTCGTTCATGGTGAGCACTTAGGTTTTCTGCCGAGCGGCGACGGTTTCGCTCGACGCAATGTGTTCCCGTCGATGGGCTGCGCCTGTCGGGTGCACCAGCGTCACCTCGTCTTGAAGGAGCTACGTGAAGGCCAATCGAACGGGTGCCGTGCTGAGCCTGCTGGCTGCAAGCACCCTGCTGCTGTCGGCGTGCGGTAGTGACAACAACGCCGCTCCGGGATCGACATCAGGCGGAAGCACTGCGCCGGCTGGTGACTGCGGTGGCAAGAAGGCGCTGAAGGCCAGTGGCTCATCGGCGCAGGCGAACGCGATGACGCGCTTCGTCACCGCCTACGAGGCCGACTGCTCCGGCTACACCCTGAACTACACCTCGAGCGGCTCCGGCGCCGGCGTGTCCGAGTTCATCGGCGGCCAAACCGATTTCGGCGGCTCGGACTCGCCGCTGAACAAGGACAAGGGCGAGGTCGACAAGGCCGCGGCACGCTGCGGTAGCCCTGCGTGGAACCTGCCGACGGTGTTCGGTCCGATCGCCGTCACCTACAACGTGGCGGGCGTCGACGGACTGGTGCTGGACGGCCCCACCCTGGCCAAGATCTTCAACGGCACCGTCAAGACGTGGGATGCCCCGGAGGTCAAGGCGCTGAACGCGAGCGCGACGCTTCCGGCCGAGCCGATCAACGTGCTCTTCCGTAGCGATGAGTCGGGCACCACCGACAACTTCCAGAAGTACCTCGACGCCGCATCCGACGGCGCGTGGGGCAAGGGCGCGGGCAAGACGTTCGCCGGCGGTGTCGGTGAGGGTGCCAAGGGCAACGAGGGCACGTCGGCGGCCATCAAGAGCACCCCGGGTTCGATCACCTACAACGAGTGGTCGTTCGCGAAGAGCCAGGGCCTCGCAATTGCAAAGATCGTCACGTCGGCAGGCCCCGATCCGGTTGAGCTCAGTGCCGAGTCCGCGGGTAAGGCGATCGACGGCGTGAAGATCAAGGGCGAGGGCAACGACTTGGTGCTGGACACCGCGTCGTTCTACAAGCCCACCGTCGCGGGTTCGTACCCGATCATGCTCGGTACCTACGAGATCGTCTGCTCGAAGTACGCGGACGCCGACGTGTCCAAGGCAGTCAAGGCGTTCCTGACCTCGGCGCTGGGCAATGGCCAGAAGGGCCTGGACGAGAACGGCTACATCCCCGTTCCCGACAAGTTCAAGACCCAATTGGCTGACGCCATCAAAGCAATTGCGTGAGTAATCGGAACTGATGTCGGTTTCACCAGACTCGACCTCTGTGGGCTCGTCGACACCACCGGCGAGCCCACAGAAGATCGGGGATACTCCGGATATGCCAACGAAACCACCAAAGGGTCCCACCCTTAAGAGCGGTGACGGTCGTTGGGGAGACCGCGTTTTCAAGTCCATCGCCATTGCCGCCGGTGCCACCATCATCGGTGCGATCGGCCTGATGGCGCTGTTCCTGCTGATCCGCGCGATCCCGTCGCTTGGCGCCAACCACGCCAACTTCATCACCAGCACCGAGTTCAACACCACGGATGCCGACAACCTGCGGTTCGGCATCCGAGACCTCTTCCAGGTCACGGTGCTCAGCTCGGTCTTCGCTCTGGTGATCGCGGTGCCGATCGCCATCGGCATCGCCGCGTTCCTGACGAATTACGCGCCGCGCAACCTGGCCAGGCCATTCGCGATGCTCGTCGACCTGCTCGCCGCAGTGCCGTCGATCGTCTTCGGACTGTGGGGAATCTTCGTGCTCGCGCCCTGGCTCGAGCCGGTTGCGAAATTCCTCAACGACAACTTGGGATGGTTCTTCCTGTTCGGCGACGGCAACGTCTCGCTGGCCGGTGGCGGAACGATCTTCACCGCGGGAATCGTGCTCGCGGTGATGATCCTGCCGATCATCACCTCGGTGACCCGTGAAGTGTTCAGCCTGACCCCCAAGGGACACATCGAGGCCGCCCAGGCTCTTGGTGCCACGAAGTGGGAAGTGGTCAGGATGACCGTCTTCCCGTACGGCCGCAGCGGCATGATCGCCGGATCGATGCTCGGCCTCGGGCGTGCCCTCGGTGAGACCATCGCCATCCTGATCATTCTGCGCACGGCCGCGCAGGCCGGGCACTGGTCACTGTTCGATGGTGGCTACACGTTCGCATCCAAGATCGCTTCGGCCGCCGCGGAATTCAGCGCGCCGCTGCCCACGGGTGCCTACATCGCGGCGGGCTTCGTGCTCTTCGCGCTGACATTCATCGTCAATGCGCTGGCCCGTTTGGCAGCCGGAGGGAGGGTGAGCGGAGGATGACCGACACGCTCGATCGCCTGGTCAAGTCGCCGACTTTCCACCCGACCAGTGCGGCCCGCAAGCTGAAGAACAACGTCGCCACGATCCTGTTCGGCGCATCGTTCGTGATCGCCATGATCCCGCTGGTGTGGCTTCTCTACACCGTGCTGTCGCGGGGCTTCCAGGCGATCATCACCTCGACGTGGTGGAACCGCTCGCTCGCAGGGGTGCTGCCCGAGCAGTTCAACGGCGGCGTCTACCACGCGATCTACGGAACGATCATCCAGGCGTTGATCGCGGCCGTGCTGGCGGTGCCATTGGGCATCATGGCGGCCGTCTACCTGGTCGAGTACGGCCGCGGCCGGTTCGCCAAGGTGACCACGTTCATGGTGGACATCCTGGCCGGCGTGCCGTCCATCGTGGCCGCGCTGTTCGTCTTCGCGTTGTGGATCGCCACGTTGGGGTTCGAGCAGAGCGCGTTCGCGGTGTCCTTGGCGCTGGTGCTGTTGATGCTGCCGGTCGTGGTGCGCAACACCGAAGAGATGCTGAAGTTGGTACCCGACGAGCTTCGTGAGGCCTCGTACGCGCTCGGGATTCCGAAGTGGAAGACCATCGTGCGGATCGTGGTTCCCACTGCGCTCCCGGGCATCATCAGTGGAATCCTGCTGGCGCTTGCCAGGGTGATGGGAGAGACCGCCCCGGTGCTGGTGCTGGTCGGCTACGCCAGGTCGATCAACTACGACGCCTTCGAAGGCAACATGGCGTCGCTGCCGCTGCTGATCTACACCGAGTTGACCAATCCAGAAGCCGCTGGCCGACTGCGGGTGTGGGGCGCTGCGCTCACGCTGATCCTGCTGGTTGCGGCGCTGTATCTCGCGGCCGCCTTGGTAATCCGGCTACTCAACCGAAATCGCGTGTAGGACTTAGGAGCTGACATGGCCAAGCGCTTGGATCTCAAGGACCTGAACATCTATTACGGCTCGTTTCACGCGGTCGCGGACGTGGCATTGTCGGTGGCGCCCCGCAGTGTGACGGCCTTCATCGGCCCGTCGGGCTGCGGCAAGTCCACCGTGCTGCGCACCCTCAACCGGATGCACGA
>JAOPVF010000544.1 GCA_025963195.1 Mycobacterium sp.
ACTTGCTCGTGGGTGATGCGCTATACGTGCCAGAGTGCTTTCCGCGCCGCAAAACTGTGAAAGGGCGCGAATGCATCGTCGTCGATACGGTGTGCCGGTCCCCAGACGTATCGCTGGAGAACATGAAGGCGGTGGTCAACCCCTTCAACTGGGATTCCAACTACCCCGACTTCTTCTGCGGCATGGGCAATTCCGAACCCGCACGGACCGACGGCTGGGGCCGTGTTCTGGAACGGGTCGGCTTTTGCGAGTTGGGGTTTTTCGACCTGAAGACGGCTCTGAAGTTCTATCCGAGTGCCGACGGCGATCCCAGCCAGGCACGTCTGGACTACGACCTCGACGATCCAGCACCGGGTCCTGGCGGCGACGGCCAGGTCGTCGTGGACCGCGGCTGGATCAACATGCGGTCGGACAACGCCGAAAACGACCCGACCAAGCCGGGTGTGACGGTCCAAACTCGCAAGGTCGTCCACATCCTGGGTTGGGACCCCTATGTACAAGGGCAGCTGGTGTCGATCAGCGGATATGGCACTGCGTCGGCGGAGTTCCTCTTCGGCAAGGCCAAGAAGCCACCAGAAGACGCTAGGCCCTTCCACTTCCTCGGACCCGAGAACGCAGCCAAGCAGCCCGGTTCCACGCAGGAAACGCCGTCCAGTCACTTCGCGCCGACAGCCGTCAAACTCTGGACGGACACGACGCGAGATTTGACCAACGACTACGTCGCCCTGGCCCAGAAGTGGCTGGCCGGCCGCGTGACCCTTCAGGATCTCGCGGCCTACAGCGCAACCACCAGCGGTCGGCTAGTCAGTGCCCCATGGAAGTTCCTGGACGCCATGAGCCACGCACGGTACGCGCCGAGCAGCGACCCCACCAGCGAGCAACAGGGAGGTGGCTCATGACCGCACCGATCGACGCGGCATCACAGCAAGGCGCGGCATTGCAGCAATACGCCAGCCTGTGGCTGGGCGTAGCGGATCAGATCGACGCCATCTCGAAGAAGGCCGCAGAGGCGGATGAAGCCGGAAAGTGGGGGGTGGACGGCTGGATTCGTCTGATCCACGATCTTCTCGACCTCCAGCTGCGTACCTCCGTGACCGTGCTGAAGACGGCGGTCGCCGGACCGTGGTGGCTACCCCGCCCAGAGTCCGAGCCTGCGCCCGAGGCCTACGGGGTTCTGACCAAGGGGGACGCTCGGAAGTTCAAGATCGTCAAGTCGTTTCAGCGGCTGGGCATCCCAACTGAGGTCATCGACGACGACAAGATCGTGTTCGATCCCGTCATCCTGCAACCGCGCGATACGCAGTTCACGATCAGCGTGTCTGACGACGACTACATCGGCGCAAACTACATCGGCATCGTCGGATTCACTGCGGCGACCGCTGGTCCCGACGCGCAAGCCGAGGATCAGCGGGAAATCATCGTCGGACTGTGAGCGGTTTGCCGGCCGAACCGACGATCGACGAGCTGCTCGATCGCGCCGTCGGTGCCATCAATTGCGGTGATCGTGCCACTGCCGACGCCCTCGCCGGCCAGGTGCTGACCGTCGACCGCAGGAACTCCGACGCCGAAGAACTGCTCACGACCCCGGTTGACAGCGGCGAGATACGCCGCCTCACCATGCTGTTCGCCGACCTGGTCGATTCGACCGCGTTGTCGACGCGGATCGAGCCGGAGATCTACCGCACCGTCGTCGGGGGATATCGCGACGAGGTAGTGAAGATCATCGACCAGTACGAGGGCCATCTCCACTCGACCAAGGGTGACGGCCTGCTCGCGGCGTTCGGCCATCCCCAGGCCCATGAGAACGATGCGCACCGGGCTGTGTACGCCGGGCTCGAGATCTGCCGCGAAATCACTTCGCTCAGTAAGCGGGTCCAGCTTCGCTTCGGCTTCGAGATCGACGTCCGGGTCGGGATTCACCGCGGGGTGGTTTACCTCGACATCGCCCAGGATGACGTCTACGGATTGGGCGCCAATCTGGCCGCCCGCATGTGCAGTCTCGCCGACCCCGGCACCGTTGCCGTCTCCGCGGCGATCGAACGCGTGGTCCGCGACGAGTTCGAACTCGAAAGCCGTCCTGCCAAACTGGTCAAGGGGGTGGACGAACCCATCGTCCACTACCTCGTCGTCGGCGAACGCGACGACACCCGCATCGCTCGCGGCCCTCTGATCGGTCGCGAACGCGAACTCGCCCACTTGACGACAAGCTGGGCTCAGGCCGTTGCAGGCGAGCTGACAACACCAGGCACCGTGTTCCGTGGCGAAGGCGGGATCGGCAAGAGCAGATTGGCGGGCGCGGCCGTCGAGATGGCCGAACCATCCGACGCCACCGTGCTCGGGCTGTTCGGTTCGCCCTTCCACACCGATGTCGGACTACGCCCGGTGCGCCGACTGCTGGAACGGCGGTGTGGCATCTCGCGCGGCTCCGACCCGGCGGAGAACCTCGACAAGCTGCGGGCAGAGATCGAAGCACGGTCCCTGGATCCAGCCACCGTCGTTCCGTTGCTGGCCCCCGTGCTCGGCATCGCACCGCAACGTGGGTACCAGCCCGCGACCGCCAACCCCGGCAGGCTCTACGACCAGATCGGGAGCGCCGTCAAGGATTATCTGCTCGCGTGCGTGGGATCCGGCCCGGGGCTCCTGCTGGTGGAAGACATCCACTGGTTCGATGAGGACACCATCGAGATGGTGCAGGCGCTTCTGCGTGAAAACCGGGGCAACCTGCTCGTCATCGTCACCGGTCGACAAGTTCCTCCCCTGGACGGCACCACGCAGCTGTTCGATGTCAAGCCCCTCACCAATAGCGAAACCGACACACTGATCCAGGCCCTGCATCCGGAGATGCCTCCCACCGCACGGCGCGCGGTGCAGAAGCGTTGCGATGGAGTACCGCTCTACATCGAAGAGGTCGTCGCCAAGCTCAAGGAGCAACCGTCCGATGCCGGCGGGTCGACGCAGGTACCCGACACGCTCTACGAAGCATTGATCGCGCGCTTGCGATCCGGCAGGAACGCACATCTGGTCGTCGAGGCGGCCGCGCTGATCGGCGGTGTCATCGAGCGCCGCCTGCTGACAACGGTCGTCGACCTGGACGAACAAGAGGTCGACGACCTACTCCAAGAACTCACCAGGAACAGGGTGCTCCTACCCGTCGACGACAATGCCTGGCGCTTCCACCACGAGTTGGTGCGCGAAGTCGCCGCAGAACTTTCGCCACCCAGCGTCCGCTGCAGGCTGCACAGCCGGATCGCGGATGCACTCGTCGCCACCGCAGCCGACGGAACGCCCGAATGGCCGTCGGTGGCCCACCACTACGAAAACGCCGAACGGTACGACGAGGCGGCATCGGCGTACCAGAACGCCGCATCCAATGCCAGGGAGCGGGGTGCCCTTGCCGAGGCGCGAACCCATCTCAACCGGGCTCTCGGCAGCGTCGAACGACTCCCCCACACCCCAGTCCGTGATCGACGCGAAGTAGCCGTTCGCCTCGAGCGCGGATTCCTCGCCTCCGCGGCGACCGGCCACGCGAGCGCGGAAGCCGCTGCCGAATTCGAACGGTGCCTCCAGCTCATCGGCGGCGAGCCGAGTCTCGAGCTATATGCGACGTTCAGTGCCCTGTGGGCCTACTACGCCACACTGGGCGATCTCCGCCGTGCAACGCAGCTCGTCGAAGCGGTGAGAAAGCGGCTCGACGACATGCCGGACTGGTACCGCGCCGCCAATGACGCGGTGCTCGGCTCGCTGGCCGTATTCCGCGGGGAATTCCACACCGCCCGAGCCACGCTCGAGGCAGCCGCGGCGGCAGTCGACGAATTGGGCTCACCGGAAATCGAAGGAGCATGGTTCGCCCCCAATGACCCTGTTGCGGGGATGTACGTGTTCCTGGCGATGACTCGCTTCATCCAAGGGGACTTGGCCGGCGCAGAGATCGCCTTCGCGCAGATGGAACGCCGGTGCGAAGGACTGGGTTTCCCCCACGGCGCGTTCACCTTCTGTTACGGACGGACGTTCGAGGCGCTGGTGCGAAACGAAGCCGGCCACTACGAGCGCGCACTCGATCTCGTTGCTGATGTCGCCAGCGGGGGTCACCAGCACGGTTTCGACGAGTGGGTGATGATCGCGGCGAGCGCGGAAGCCAACACGCGGGCGCGCGCGTCCGTGGCCGCCGATGAGACTGACGCTGCGACGTTGGAAGCGCACATCGCCGCTCTGACCGCCGTCGTCGAGGGGTGGCGCGCGGCCAACTTGATTTCGTTCCTGGGATGGTATGACGCCGCGCTGGCGCTGACACTGACCGCCGCCGGCATGAAGGACGCGGCACGCGCACGCGTAGACCTTGCGCTGCAGATGGCAGACGAGACTGGGTGGCGCGTCTTCGACGCCGAGTTATTGCGCATACGGGCTCACACATCCAACGCCGTGGAAGCCCGGCATGCGGACTTACGCGCGGCCATTGAACTGGCCCAAGCTCAAGGTGCCCACGTGTTCGAATTGCGCGCTGCTGCAGATGACTTCGAACTAGTTGGCGAGCGTGCGCGAGACGCACTGACTGACGCGCTCAGCCGATTTCCGGCTGAGCAAACCTGGCCAGGGCTGGCGCACGCGCGAGCGCTGCTGGGGTGAGATCGCGCCGACGGATAGCCGTACTCGGTGGCGGCATGGCAGGGCTGAGCGCCGCCTGGCGTCTGAGCGAACCCGGTTGGCAGGACCGCTTCGAATCGATCACTGTCTATCAACGCGGACATCGACTCGGCGGAAAGGGTGCGTCGAGCCGGGGGAGGCACGGGCGGATCGAGGAGCACGGTCTGCACGTCTGGCTGGGCTCGTACGAGAACGCATTCGCGTTACTGCGCGAGTGCTACGCCGAACTCGACCGCGACACAACCGATCCTGGGTCACCCGTCCGAACATGGGACCAGGCGTTCACACCCGCCGACAACCTCGGAATTGCAGACCGCATCAGCGATCACTGGCTCGTGTGGCCTGGGCGGCTTGGCCGCAATGACGAAGTCCCCGGCGAGCCAGACGCAACCGGCCGGGAGCTGACGGTCGTCGGATTCGTGCAACGGGCCCTGCAGCTGGTTCTGGACTTCGCCGACTCATTGGGCGAGACAACCGCCGAAAATCTCGTGCTGTCGACCTCGTCCGGGCCCACCTCACCGCGCTGGATCAGTGTGGTGCAGCAGGGAGTGCTCGCCACGCTGACGGCGATGACCAAACCCGTTCCGCCCCAGGACATCAGGAACGGTCTGCTCGAGCAGCCACTAACGGCCGTTCGAGAAGCGATCGACTACGAGCAACGCCCCGAACACCGCCGGTTCTGGCTGCTGTTGTCGTTGCTCACCGCGACCGTGCGGGGCCTCATCGTCGACAACCTCATCACCGATCCGCGTGGGTTTCGTGCGATCAACGACGAGGAGTACGGAGCGTGGATGTTGCACCACGGCGCGCACCCGGAGGTACTCAACTTCCCTCTGGTACGCGGCATGTACGACATGGTGTTCGGTTATCAAGACGGCGACTTCGAACGGCCTGCGTTCGCCGCCGGGCTGGCGGTATTGTTCACCGGGATAGCGCTTTTCCAGTACAAGGGCGCGTTCTTCTGGAAGATGACGGCGGGGATGGGCGACATCGTCATCGCCCCGCTGTATCAGGCGCTGCGCAACCGCGGCGTCCAGTTCGAGTTCTTTCACCGTATCGATGCGCTGCATCTGGACGATGGCCACCAAACCATCGAGGCGATCACAATGGGTCGCCAGATTCGGCTCGCCGATGGCGTCGACCATTACGAGCCGTTGACCACGGTGCGAGGCCTACCGGTGTTCCCGGACGCCCCACTAGCAGACCAAATCAAGGACCGAGCAGACAAGGACCTCGAATCCCACTTCAGCACTCGTAATGATGCCGAGACACGAATCTTGCGTCGAGGCAACGACTTCGATGACGTCGTTCTCGCGGTGTCGCTCGGAATGATCGACCTGGTCGCGGCTGAACTGATAGCAGACAGACCGGAATGGCGCGAGATGACAACGCATTTGCGCACAGTCGCCACTCAGGCCTTCCAACTGTGGCTTCGGCCAGAGGAATCGACCATCGGATGGGATCGGCCGGGCGTCACGACCAGCGGCTACGTCTCGCCGTTCGATACGTGGGCATCGATGCCGCAGACGCTGTGGGCCGAGGAGTGGCCAGAAGGCGACAAGCCGCGGGCGATCGCCTACTTCTGCGGCGCCTTCGACGCCGAGTGGCCGGTCCGCGGCGACGACGTGGAGTACGTCGACCGCTGCAGGCAGCGCGTGCTAGCCAATGCAGTCGACTACCTCGATCACCACGTTGGGCTCTACCTGCCAGGGGCCGTCACGGAGACTGGATTTGCGTGGGACCTGCTGTGCGGTACGGAAGGTCAACGCGGCAGTTCCGCGTTGGGCACACAGCACGTGAGCGTCAACATCGACCCCTCGGACCGCTACGTGTTGTCGGTTCCGGGGTCGGACAAGTACCGCCTGCGGCCGGATGAAAGCGGGTACGCCAATCTCGTGTTGGCGGGCGACTGGACGGATTCCGGCATGAACGCCGGGTGCATCGAAGCCGCGGTGATGTCGGGGCTGGAAGCGGCGAACACGCTGCTGGGGCGCGGGCGATACTACCAAATTCGCGGCTTCTACATGCCGTAATCCAGTCACCAAGGCCACCACCACACGCTCAGTTCAGTTGGGCGACATCGATTGTCACACCGGCCGCAGGCAGGCGCGCCAGAAGTACGTCGCCCATCGCCGCGGCTGGCGTCAGAACCCCACGCCGGTCGGAGAGCCGGCTCCGGTCGAGGGTGAGCGCGAGAGCGCTCTCACCCAGCATCACCGCCGTCGCCGCATAACCGGGGTCCGCGTGCTGAGTCATCGTGGCGACAAACCGCCGCCCCCGCGCCGTCGTGCCGTAGGTCTCGACCTTGTAGTACCCGCGCGACCCTTCGTCGTGGCCGGTGCCCGGCGCAGGCCTCATGCTCTCGATCAGCCCGCGGGGAAACAGCCGCAGATACTCCCCTCCGAGTCTGGAAGCGCTTGCGATCGTGGCGTTGATCATCGCCGCCATGGCAGGCGCAGCCACGGTGGAGCCCGCGCTCATCGTCTCGGTGTAACGGAACTGACGACCGTACTCCCAGTCCAGTAACGCGTTGGTTCGCCTGACGCATCGGGTGTTGTAGAGCGCCATGAGATAACCGCCGACCCACAGACCTGCCAGCTCTGGCGCGATCTCTGCCCCTCTTTGCAGTGGCAGATCCGGCTGGGCACCCATGTCCGGTTCGGCCCCGCGGTTGGGACTGAGGCTGTAGGGGTCGTCGAGCATCCGCCGCATCCGTGGATCGCTCGATGCCAGGCGCATCAATTCGACCATGGTGCCGAGCGAGCCTCCGGCGGAGCCACCCGAGTACGAACGGAGTACGAGAGTGGTGTTCCGGAGCTCTCCGTCGTCGTCATCATCGACGACTCGGCGGTGCAGCGCGTAGACGGTGAGATCCGAAGGTATGGAGTCGAATCCACAGGAGTGCACTATGCGGGCATCATTCTCCACCGCCTGCTGATGGTGAAGGTCGATGCTGTCGCGGACGAACGGAACCTCGCCGGTGACATCGGCGTAGTCGGTTCCGGTGGCTGCGCACGCCGCGACGACAGGCAACCCGTACTTGCTGTACGGGCCGACGGTGTTTATCACGACCTGAGCCCGCGCCGCCATGGCGTGCAATGCCGCCGGTTGAGACAAGTCGGCGACGATCAGCGGCCAGTCGCGGGCACCGGGTCCGAGTGCCCTCCGGACGGCTTCGAGCCGTTCAACGGTTCGGCCGGCCAACGCGACGCGGATTCGCGCCCCACTCCGCGCCAGGTATGCGGCGGTCAGCTTGCCGATGAAACCCGTAGCGCCGAAGAGCACAACGTCGAGTTCACGTTCGGCGGCGCGCATGCACGGTGACGGTACCCGAGCACCCGAGCCAATCCAGGGTCGACGCTACCCGTTCGCGCGCCGTTCCCGGTACGCCGCGACGTGCTGGCGGTTGCCACAATTACCGGTGTCGCAGAACATCCTGGACCGGTTGCGCGACAGGTCCAGCAGCACCGCGTCGCAGTCCGGCGCGGCGCA
>JAOPVF010000572.1 GCA_025963195.1 Mycobacterium sp.
ATTTGCCCCTGGGCGTTGCGAGAGGGGCTGATTTTGCGGAAACTCGACAGTGAGGCCGACGGAACCGCCTTGATGGAGACATCCGCAGGCTTAGCCAGGGCCAGGGACACACGATGACAGAACCACAGGACGACCACAGCAGCACCCGACCGATCTCGGTCGCCGAATTGCTGGCCAAGAACGGGACCATCGGGGCTCCGCCGGTTGGTGGGCGGCGCCGCCGTCGGCGCGGCAACAGTGACTCGGTGACCGTCGCCGAATTGACCGGCGAGATCCCCATCGTGACCAATCCCACGCACATCGATGAAGCCGACGACGTCGAGGTCGCCGAGGCGCGCCCGATCGAGGCGGACGTTCCGGCTCCCGCCACGCAGGCTCCGACCACGCAGGCTCCAACCAACGGGGCCGTCGGGCACGCGCCCGAACCCCTGCCCGCCGAGGTCGACTACGTCGCGCACCTCGAGCAACGCGATGCCGACCCAGAGCCGCTGGACTTCGCCCCGCCGCCGCGGCGTCCGAAGGCCGCTCCGCGCCCGGCGTTCTCCGCCCCGGCCGGTGGCGCCGAGCAGATGAGTCCTGACCCCCTCATCGACGACGAGGACTCCGACGACCTCGACCTGCTCGACATCGACGACGTCCCGGAATCCCACGACCCGGAATTCCACGACCCCGAATTCCACGACGACGTCGAGGCCACTTCGCTCGACATCGCACCGAACGGCGTCGAGGTGCCGCCCCGGCCGTCCTATCGGCGGTCGGGCGCCGACACCCTGTTTGGCGGCCAGTCGGTGGCCGACGACCTGGCCCGTCGGGGACGGCAGCCGGGACCAGAGGACATCGACCTCGGCGACGAGAGCGACGAGTTCATCGACGTCACCGCGGAAGCCACCGAGGCCCGAGGCTCGTCGTTCCTGCGGGGCGTTTGGGTGGTCGGCCAGTGCATCCTGGCGGTTGCCTTCGGCGCTGGCCTCTTCATCGCGTTCGACCAGCTGTGGAAGTGGAACAGCATCGTCGCCCTGGTGCTGGCGGTGCTGGTCATCCTCGGCCTGGTGGTCGGGGTGCGTGTGGTGCGCAAGACCGAGGACATCGGCAGCACGCTGATCGCGGTAGCAGTGGGCGCGATGGTCACACTTGGGCCCCTGGCACTGCTGCAAGCGCACTGACGCACCACAATCGACAACCGTGCGCCCTGCCATCAAGGTTGGTCTCTCCACGGCCTCGGTCTATCCGCTGAGGACCGAGGCGGCCTTCGAGTACGCCGCACGGCTTGGCTACGACGGCGTCGAGTTGATGGTGTGGGCGGAATCGGTAAGCCAGGACGTCGATGCTGTTGCTGCCATCTCCGCTCGCTACGACATGCCCGTGTTGTCGGTGCACGCACCGTGCTTGCTGATCTCCCAACGGGTCTGGGGCGCCAATCCGATCTCCAAGCTGGAGCGCAGCGTGCGCGCCGCCGAGCAGCTCGGTGCCCAGACCGTGGTGGTGCATCCGCCGTTCAGGTGGCAGCGCCGCTACGCCGAGGGGTTCGCCGAGCAGGTCGCCGAGCTCGAGTCCGGTAGCGACGTGATGGTCGCGGTGGAGAACATGTTCCCGTTCCGCGCCGACCGCTTCTTCGGGACCGGCACACCGTCCATCGAGCGGATGCGCAAGCGCGGTGGTACCCCGGGTGCGGCCATCTCGGCGTTCGCACCGTCTTACGACCCGCTGGACGGCGAGCACGCGCACTACACGCTCGATCTGTCGCACTCGGCCACGGCGGGCAGCGACGCCATCGACATGGCCAAGCGGATGGGTGAGGGGTTGGTGCACCTGCATCTGTGCGACGGCAGCGGCGCGGCGACCGACGAGCACCTGGTGCCCGGTCGTGGCACGCAGCCCACGGTCGAGATCTGCCAGATGCTGGCCGCCAGTGACTTCGCCGGGCACGTGATCCTCGAGGTGACCACCTCGCGGGCGCGCAATGCCGCCGAGCGCGAGGAGCTGCTGACGGAGTCGCTCGAGTTCGCCCGCGCCAACCTCCTTCGCTGAACGGACCCAGATGGACGATTCCACCCTGTTCACCGATGCCATGAGGCTCACCCAGGTGTCGTCCGAGAATTCGGACGAGAGCGTCTGCCCAGTCTCAATTTTTCAAGGCGTCATCAACCGGCACTGGACGATCGGGCCGAAGGTGCACGGCGGCGCGATGCTGGCGTTGTGCGCGAACGCCGCCCGTCTGAGTTTCGGCGGGCAGGTCGAGCCGATTGCCGTCACAGGCAACTTCCTGTGGGCTCCCGATCCGGGAGCGATGCGGCTGGTGGCCACCGTGCGCAAGCGGGGGCGCCGCGTCAGCCTGGTCGACGTCGAGCTCTACCAGGGTGAGCGCATCGGCGATGAGCGCTCGCGCGAAGAGCAGAAACCAGCGGTGCGGGCGTCGGTGACCCTCGGCGATCCCGAGCACCACGTGCCGCCGCTGTTGTCGTTCAACCCCGTGGTGCCGCTGATGACGCCCGAGCCGCCGCCCGGTCTGGCGCCGATCGGGCCTGGGCATCCGATGGCCGACATCGTGCACCTGGCGCACGGCTGCGACATCCGGCCAGCGCTTCACACGCTCGGGCCGCGGACTGACGGCGGCCCGCCCGTCTTCGAGTACTGGGTACGGCCAAAGGGCGTGGCGCCCGACGCGCTCTTCGCGCTGCTGTGTGGCGACGTGTCGGCTCCGGTGACGTTCGCCGTTGGCCGCTCCGGTTGGGCGCCCACGGTGCAGTTGACGGCCTATCTACGGGCCATGCCCGCCGACGGGTGGCTGCGCGTCATGTGCACAGCCGTGCAGATCGGTCAGGACTGGTTCGACGAGGACCACATCGTCGTCGACTGTGAGGGCCGAATCATCGTGCAGTCGCGTCAACTCGCCATGGTGCCGCCGCGCGCGCAGTAGCCCGCTGGGACATGCAATGCTTTGGCCCATGGCCAGAATCGCGATCATCGGGGGCGGACACATCGGGGAGGCGCTGCTGTCCGGGCTGCTGCGCGCCGGCAGGCAGTCCAGGGATCTGGTGGTCGCAGAGAAGGACCCTTCCCGCGCCAAGGAACTGGCCGCGAAGTACTCGGTGCAGGTCTCTTCGGTCCGCGACGCGGCCGAGAACGCCGGCTACGTCATCGTCGCGGTCAAGCCAAGTGACGTCGAGGGGGTCGTCGACCAGCTCGCCGAGGCGGTATCGCGGGCCGACAACGACAGCGTCGAGCAGGTCTTCGTGACGGTCGCCGCGGGAGTGACGACGGCCTACTACCAGTCCAAGCTGCCCGCGGGGGCGCCCGTCATCAGGGTGATGCCCAATGCGCCGATGGTGGTCGGCGGAGGCGTCAGCGCCGTCGCCGCAGGCAGCTTCTCCACCGCCGAGCAACTCAAGGACGTGGTGGCGATCTTCGACGCCGTTGGGGGCGTGCTGACCGTGCCGGAGGCCCAGCTCGACGCTGTCACGGCGCTGTCGGGCTCGGGTCCCGCGTACTTCTTCCTGATGGTCGAGGCGCTCATCGATGCCGGCGTTGCCGAGGGCTTGTCGCGTTCGGTCGCCACCGACTTGGTGTCCCAGACCATGGCCGGTTCGGCGGCCATGCTGCTGGAGAGCCTCGACCGCCAGCAGCCGGAGGGTGCGGCGGCAATGGGCGCCGGCATCGACACCAGTGCGGCGCAACTTCGCGCGACGGTGACGTCGCCGGGCGGCACCACTGCCGCTGGTCTGCGCGAACTCGAGCGTGGGGGTCTGAGGGCCGCGGTTGCCAACGCTGTCGCTGCCGCGAAAACACGCTCTGAGCAGCTCGGAATTACACCGGAGTAGTTCAGGAATTTATAACTGATTAGCCCACACCCGTCGCAATAACCCCATTGGCCACGCTATTCTCCTCAGGGTATGCACGCGTTGGTGCCAGCGGTGGGGAAGCCGCTGGAACTGGCCGGGCCTGATTGATTGGGTTGCGATGACGTCTATGAACGGGCCATCGGCACGGGATTCGGCTGGCGGGAAAGCGGCACGTGATGC
>JAOPVF010000581.1 GCA_025963195.1 Mycobacterium sp.
GCTCACCACCCGCATCCGGCGCATCGAGGAGCTCACCGGGCTCTCCATGTCGAACCCGGACGATCGCACCGCGGCGTGGCTGGCCATCCGCGCACTGCAGGATCAGGCGTGAGGTTGGTGGCTAAAGCGCGCCGGTGATGTACGCGGCCCGGCAGGCACGGCGGGCGAGCTTGCCGCTGGTGGTACGAGGAATGACCCCTGCAGCGACGAGCCGAAAATCGGCGACGGCGAGGCCGTGCCGTCGCGAAAGGGCCGCGCGGATGGCGTCGGTCACCGGACCCAACTCGGTCCGGCCCGCGCCAGTGCCCCGCTCGGCCACGATCACCAGCTGCTCACCGGCAGATCCAGCGGCATCAACGGGCAGTTCCGCAGCCGGAACGGTGAACGCGGCCACGAACCCCGTGCGGATCGCCGGCGAGCACGCCGAGACCGTCGCCTCGATGTCCTGCGGGTAATGGTTGCGGCCGTCGATGATGAGGAGATCCTTCGTTCGTCCGGTGATGTACAGCTCGCCATCGAGGTAGACACCGAGATCCCCGGTCCGCATCCAAAACCCCTCGGCAGCAACCCCTTCGGCGTGACTGCCACTTTCCAAGGTTGTTTGCAGTTTATTCCGGAATACCAGGTCGGTCTCGTCGTCACGGCCCCAGTAGCCGCGGCCGATGTTGTCTCCGTGCAACCAGATCTCGCCAACGCGGCCGTCGGGAAGTTCGCCCTCGCTCCCAGGGTCGGCAATGACCGCCCACTGATTGGAGATGACCTGACCGCACGACACGACCTGCACCGCGTTGGGATGCTCGAACGGAGCGGGCACCGCCAAGTCCTCGGCCAGGCGGTTCCGGTCGAGGAAGACCGCTGTCGGCCGCGCGTCCGGCGCGATGGTGGAGACGGACAACGTCGCCTCCGCCATCCCATACGAGGGCTTGATCGCCGTGGGTGGGAGCCCGTAGGGGCCGAAGGCGGCATTGAACCGGTCGATCGCGGCCATGGTGACCGGCTCGGATCCGTTGAGTAGGCCAACGACATTCGAGAGGTCCAGGGTCTCCCCTTCGGCCGGCAATCCCCGTTGTGCCGCGAGTTCGAAGGCGAAGTTTGGCGCGGCCGCGAACGTTCGCCCATGCGCGGATTCCGCGGCAAGGGCCGCGATCCACCGATGTGGACGCCGGACGAACGCGATCGGCGACATGAGGGTGATGTGACCGCCGCACAAGGCGGGGAACATGATCATCACCAACCCCATGTCGTGGTACAGCGGTAGCCAACTGACGCTGCGAATGTTGGTGTCCAGTCCGCCGGCGATGATCATCTGCAACACATTGGTGCACACGGCGCGGTGGGTGATCTCGACACCGGCGGGTGTTCGGGTGGACCCCGAGGTGTACTGCAGATACGCGATGTCATCGGTATCCATGGCGGCCTGACTGAACACCGCTCCCACCGAATCGGGCACCGCGTCGACCGCGATGACCCGAGGGCGGCGCTGACGCGGGAGTTTGCGCAGAACATCGGTGACCGACTCCGCGACGGCGGTCGTCGTGAGAACGACCGCGGGAGTGGCGTCGGCAAGTACCGCCTCGAGTCGCTCGACGTGTCCGGGCAGTTCCGGAGCGAACAACGGGACGGCGATGTTGCCGGCACCGATGGCGGCGAAGAAGCTGACGACGTAATCAATGCCTTGCGGGGCGAGGATGGCGACGCGGTCGCCGGGCCGACTGAGTTGCTGCAGCCGGGCACCGATCGCACGCATCCTGGTTCCGAGCTCGGTCCAGGTCAATTCAGCAGCGGCGGCGCCTTGCCCACGGCTGTAGTCCAGATAGCGGTACGACACGCTGTCACCGAGCTCTGCGACATTGCGGTGAAGACTCGTCATCAGCGTGAGGCCCTCGGGCAGCGCGACATTGCCCGCGCTGTCGAGGAAATGCTCGACCGTCAGTGCGGCGGCATGACTGTAAACAAAGGGATCCCGACCCATTGAATCAATGTATTAGAACGGCTAAAAGTTAGATGGACTCGACTATGTGGGTCCGGTCACTGCCGGGCCCATGAGGTGACGTGGATCGCAGCAGCAGGGGCCACCCGTTCAGGGGAGTCGGTCGGCCGCCATGACCGTGGCAAGAAGCGTGTCGACGAGTTCGTCGGCGGTGGTGTGCCATTCGTCGGTGGTCAGGAGACCACTCGATTCCAGGCCCGCGGCTCCGTGCGCTCCGGTCAAGAGGACGGCTGCATAGCGCGCAGCGTCCTGTTCGCCGACGACCGCCGCCGCGATGGCGAAGAACTCGTCGCACGTCCGCTGTGCCGCCCGGACCACTGTGGTCGGATCCCCCGACGGTGTGGTGAACATAAGTTGGTAGAGGTGGGGCTGCTGGCGGCTGATGTCGATGACACCGGCGAGCGCCGCGCGCAACCTGCCGGTGGGTAGCAGCCGAGGGTCCGATTGCAACCCGTGCATGGCGTCGGCGAGACGCTCCCAACTCTCGGCAGCGATTGCCGTGAGCAGGCTCTGCTTGTCGCAGAAGTGCCGGTACGGCGCGCCGCGGCTGACGCCGGCACGCGCGCCAACCTCGCGCAACGTCACGGCGTCGGGGCCTCCGCGGTCGAGCAACGCGGCAGCCTGGTCGAGCAGTGCGCGGCGCGTGGCGGCAGCCGATTCGGTGCGCTTCACGATTCCCCCATCCGCGTGATCAATTCCCCGAGTTGACACTGTCATCTCAAACTGTAGCCTCGGTAGGATGACAATGTCACCTGAACCTACACGGGTCGGGAATGTAGCCGACTGGGATTCAGCGGTCTTTCTCGCGCAGTGGCTACGCACCCCGGGTCAGATCGGCGCGATTGCACCCAGCTCGTCTCGGCTGGCCCGCGCGATCTCGACCGCGATACCGGAACATGGAGACCCGGTCGTGGTCGAACTCGGCGCAGGGACCGGCCCCTTCACCGCCGAGATCCAGCGCAGACTCGCCGGACGAGGGCGTCACCTCGCCGTGGAGGTCAATCCCAAACTCGCGCAGTTGCTGCGGGACCGCTTCACGCAGGCAGAGGTGATCGAAGACGATGCCCGCCTCCTGCCATCACTGCTCGATGAACGCGGGCTGCGTCACGCGGACGTCGTGATCAGCAGCCTGCCGTGGACCATGTTCGAGCCTACGACGCAGTATCTCCTCCTGAAGGCCGTACTCGACGTCCTCGCGCCGCACAGCGTGTTCTCCACGTTCGCCTACCTGCACGCGGCACCGATGGCGGGTGCGCGGCGATTCCGGGAACTCTCCGCCCAACACTTCGAGGAAGTCATCTCCAGCCGCACGGTGTGGCGCAATCTGCCGCCAGCCTTCGTTCTGCACGCGCGCCGACCGCGACTACACGCACGCTTCAGCTGACGGCTTCACAGCCACACTGCACCAACTCCTTCCGATCGACCCACCGACACCGACTAACGAGGAACACATCATGGCCGACCTCCACACGATCGACGCGGCACGAATTGCGTTGCGCGCGTTGATTGATGAATACGCCCTGGCCTCCGACACGGCCGACATCGAACGGTTCGGGGCGCTCTTCACGACCGACGCCGAGTTTGTCACCTCTCCCCCAGGGTCGAGCGATTCGGTGACGCTGCGCGGCAGGGAGCAGGTCAAGTACGGCCCCAGCGGCAACCAGATGTTCGAGCGAACCTTCCACGCCGTCCACAATCACGTCGTCTCCGTCGACGGCGATCACGCGACGGGAACGACCTACTGCACGGCGCGGCACCTACTCCGCAAGGGCGACAACAGCCTCGAGGTGATCCTCGCTCCGATTCTGTACCACGACGAATACGAGTTGACCGACGAGGGATGGAAGTTCGGCCGCCGGGAACTCGAGTGGACCTGGATCGAGCGCAGCCCCGCGGAACCTCCCGCCCAGTGGTGGTGACGGGGGTACTGCAGTGCAGGAACGGCTCGTGTATCTACCGAATGCGATCTATACAGTGGATGTGTCGCCGCACGGTCGTCACGTCGGAATGAGGCCAGCGTCATGAGCACATTGGCAGTCGCACTCAATACCGACGTCGGCGAGGGATACGGAGTGTGGCGCATCGGCGACGACGAGGCGCTCCTGGACTACGTCACCGCGGCGAACGTGGCCTGCGGGTTCCACGCCGGGGATCCCGACATCCTGCGAAGCACCTGCGCGGCGGCAGCCGAGCGCGGCGTCTCGATCGGCGCACAGGTGTCCTACCGCGACCTTGCTGGTTTCGGACGCCGGTTCATCGACGTGCCCGTGGCAAGCCTGATTAACGATCTCCTGTACCAAATGGGTGCCCTCGAGACCTTCGCGCGCCTCGCCGGAACACGCGTCGCCTACGTCAAGGCGCACGGCGCCCTCTACAACACCGCGACCCACCACGGCGGGCACGCCGACGCGATCGTCGAATCGGTCAGGCTCTACGACCCCTCGTTGCCCGTCCTGTGCCAGAGTGCAACGCTATTGTGGGACAAGGCCATCGACGCGGGACTAACCCCCTACGCCGAAGCATTCATCGACCGTGGTTACGCCGACGACGGCACCCTCATCTCCCGCGGGCACCGCCAGGCCTTGATCACCGACCCCCAGCAAGCTGCTGAGCGCGCGGTCGACATGGTTACGACGGGCATGGTGAAATCGGTGGCCGGGAAGCAGGTGCGGGTGGCACCGGTGGACGGTTTGATCAGCGCCTTGTGCGTCCACAGCGACACACCGGGGGCGGCACTGATCGCCGACGCCACGTCGTCAGCGCTGCGCAAGGCTGGGATCGACGTCACCGCCATCGATTGACAGCTCCCGGGCAAACGAGGGAAAAGCCCACCCCGAAAGGACGATTCATGAGCAGCAGCTCGACTCCACTCGTTCCGTTCCACCTCGCCATCCCGGTCGACGACATCGCCGCCGCCCGCCAGTTCTACGGCGAGGTGCTCGGATTCAGCGAGGGCCGCTCGGACGCCAAGTGGATCGACTGGAACTTTCGAGGACACCAGGTCGTCACCCATCAAGTCGGTGACAAACCGTCGGCCGACCGGCGCGATTTCGTGGCCGGCGCCAATCCCGTGGATGGGCACGACGTTCCCGTTCCCCATTTCGGCCTGGTGCTGCCGGTCGACGAGTTCAAGGCTCTCGCAGCCAAACTCGAGGCCGTCGACACGAAGTTCGCCATCGCGCCCTACGTCCGCTTCGCCGGCGAACCCGGTGAGCAATGGACGATGTTCTTCTTCGACCCAGCAGGCAACGCGCTGGAGTTCAAGGCATTCGCCAACATCGACCTGCTGTTCGCGACGTAGCCCTCCCGTCTGACGCGGAGCGATACTCCTTGACTCGGTACTTCATCGTACCGTAACTTGTTAGCCAACAAGTTGGCGCAAGGAGTCACTCCATGACGGGACCCCGCACCCCAGACGTTCGGCGAGCCGAAGCCGAACAACGCCTCATCGCTGCGGCCGCCGACCTGGTCGGTGAACTCGGACCATCCAAGGTCACCCTGGCCAACGTCGGGGAACGCGCCGGTTACAGCCGCGGCCTGGCCACACATCACTTCGGCTCCAAGGGTGCCTTGATGCAGCGTCTCGTGGAAGCCGTGACCCATCAGTTCCGCGACGCGATGTTCGACCGAGGCGGCGCCGATGACGTCATCGCCGAACTACGCACGCTCATCGGCATCTACTTCGACGTCGTCACCGACCTGCAACCCGTCAACCGGGCACGGCTGGCGCTGTGGGCCGACACGGTCGCCAATCCCGACGAGGACATCCGCACCCGAATGGTCGCCGCGGACAGGGAGTTCCGCGAAGAGATCGAGAAGCGCATCAGAGAAGGCATCTCCGCGGGCCAAGTGCCGAGCACGGTTCATCCGCACGGGTTGGCCACCGTGATCGTCGCCATGCTCCGTGGCGTGGCGCTGCAATCGCTCATCGACGACGACGTCGACCTCGAGGCCGCTCGCACCGAGATCGAACAACTACTCACCAGCCGACTACAGAAGGAGCAACGATGAGCCGCATCTTCGGCAACATCGCCCAGATCGGGTATGTCGTCCGCGACATCGATGCCGCGATGGACAATTGGGTCAAACATGGCGTCGGACCATGGTTCTACGTGGACCGCGTGCAGACCGACTACTTCCGCTACCGCGGCGCCGACTCGGACATGCAGATGAGCGTGGCGCTGGCCAACTCTGGCGACGTCCAACTCGAATTGATCCAGCCACGCAACGACGCCCCGTCGATGTACAAGGACTTCCTCGACGCCGGACGCGAAGGCATGCAACACATCGCGTACTGGTCCAACGAATTCCAAGAACTCCTGGATCGAGCGCTGACCGAGGGTTACACGATCGGGCAGGAAGGCAGCATCGGCGGCGAGCAGGGCCGCTTCGCCTACCTCGACACCGAAGTCGAACAGGGCACCGTCATCGAGATCTCCGACATCAGCGGCCCCAAAGGCCAGTTCTTCCAATACATCCGCGACGTCGCCGTGAACTGGGACGGCAGCGACCCGATCCGTGGCCGGGAATGAGCACCATGGACTACCCCGATCTCGAGGCCCTGCCGCAGAACCTCAAGGACACCCTCGCCCAACACGCTCCGGTCAACGTCTACCGGATGGTCATGCACTCACCGGGGCTGGCGCCAGGGTTCTTCGTCATGGCCGACGCGATGTTCCAAGCCAATTCGCTGCCGCCGCACCTGCGTGAACTGGCGATCCTGCGGGTCGGATACCGCTACGCCGCACCCTATGAGACCCATCAGCACGAGATGATCGCGGGCTACGCCGGGGTGTCGGCCGAGGCCATCGCCGCCGCGGCCAGCGGCACCACCGACGGACTGCCTCGAGACGAGGTGGACATCCTCACCTGGACTGACCGGCTGCTAGACGACCACACCCTGAGCGGCTCCGACCGCGCGGACGCCATGGCGTCGCTCACGGTCACGCAACTGGCGGATCTGGTGATGACAGTCGGCTTCTATCAACTGGTCTGCAACTTCCTCAACACCTTCGAGGTGACCACTGAAGGCGAACCCACCCACGGCTGAGGAGGTTTCACCATCATGAAGGTCCATCACCTCAACTGCGGCACCATGAACATGCCGACCGCGCCGATGGTGTGCCACGTCCTGCTCGTCGAAACCGGCAACGGCCTGGTCCTGATCGACTCCGGGTTCGGCTCCCATGACGGTCTACAGCCGGCGAAACGCGTCGGTCCCACCCGCCACCTCATCCGACCGATCTTCGATCACCGGGAAACCGCCGCTCACCAAGTCGAACGACTCGGCCTGCGGCCAGACGACGTGCGCCACATCATCGTCACGCACTTCGACGTCGACCACATCGGTGGCCTATCGGACTTTCCCGCGGCGCGAATCCACGTCACCGCGGCGGAGGCGCTCGGAGCCATCAAGTCGCCATCGTGGCGCGAGAAGCTGCGTTTTCGCCCGGCTCAGTGGTCGCATGAACCCGACATCGTCGAGCACCATCCGGATGGCGAAGAGTGGCGCGGATTCGCCGCTGCCAAAGAACTCGACGACGTCTCCCCCGGGATTGCGCTCATCTCGCTGCCAGGCCACACCCGTGGTCACGCGTGCGTCGCCGTCGACGCCGGCCACCGCTGGATACTGCATTGCGGGGACGCCTTCTACCACTACGGCACCCTCGACGGCTCGTCCCGCGTGCCTCGCGCACTCACGGCCATGGAGTCGGTCGTCGCGTGGGATCTGAAGAAGGTTCGGGACAACCACTCTCGTCTCGCCGAGCTGTATCAACGCCAGGACCCCGAACTGTTCATCGTCAACGCCCACGACCCCACGCTCTATCAGCGCGCCCGCGATACCGCGTAGGAGTTCACGCGGCTGGCCGTTTACAGCCTTGAGGCCCTGGACGGTTCACACAAAACGCATAGGTCTCAGAAGGTGACCGAGTCGTGTTACAAACGTTACCAAAGTGTCAGATTGTTATCTGAGTGACGCATGTGCTTGATCATGAGCGCAACCATCTGATGACAGAAGGCACACAAATGGCTACTCAAACATCGACACCAACCCATCGTCGCTGGCCCGTGGCCCGCCGAACTACGACCTCGACTGCTGCGTGCCTCTTCGCGTCCGTGGGCGCATTGATCGGCCTGACCATCGCTGCGCCTGCACCCGCCCACGCCGACCCCGAGACCACGACACTGCTCAACGACGTCGGGATCGGAAACAACAGCACGATCAGCCAAGCCATCGCGCAGGTCGCCACGTCGCTGTGCCCACTTCTCGTACAACCGGGCAGCCAGGTTGTAAGCACGGCGACGACGGCAACCGGTAACGGTGGGCTGGGATCACAGCTCGCAGGCGGGGTGGC
>JAOPVF010000016.1 GCA_025963195.1 Mycobacterium sp.
GGGTTGGGCGTTCTACATCCGATCGAAGGTCAACGACGGCAAGATCGGCCCCGGTCCCGGCTGGCTGCATCCGCTCGCCGTGGCGCGTTCCGTCACGATCGCGAAGGCATCGGCGTGGGTGGGCGCACTGGCACTCGGCTGGTGGGTCGGAGTGCTGGCGTACCTGATCCCGCGGCGCGGTGCGTTGCAGGTCGCGGGGGAGGACACCGCGGGCGCATTGGTGGCGGCGGCGAGTGCGCTGGCGCTGGTGATCGCCGCGCTCTGGCTTCAGCATTGCTGCAAGTCGCCGCAGGACCCGCCGGAGAACCCCGACGGCGTACCCGAGTAGCTGAAGCCGCCGGTGGCAGGCCGAATCGCCGCAGGGGTCGACACGCTGGGTGACCTGTGACGGGTACAGTCAGCCCATGACCGAACCGACCCGTGGACCACGCCCTCGGCGTGGAAACCGCAGGCCGGGATGGGTTTTGCTGACCACGTTGCTGGTGTTCGCGATCGTGGCCAGCTCCGCCCTGGTGTTCACCAATCGGGTGGAGTTACTCAAGCTTGCCGTCATCATCGCGCTATGGGCCGCGGTGGCTGCGGCGTTCGTATCGTTCATCTATCGGCGTCAGTCCGACGTGGATCAGGCCAAGGCGCGAGACCTCAAATTGGTCTACGACTTGCAACTCGACCGCGAGATATCCGCGCGGCGCGAATACGAACTGTCCGTCGAATCCCAACTCAGGCGGGAGCTCAGTTCGGAGCTGCGTGCCGAGCGGGCCGACGAGGTGGCCAGCCTGCGTGCCGAGTTGGCCGCGCTGCGCGCCAACCTCGAGATCATCTTCGACACCGACCTGCAGCATCGCCCGGCGATCGAGACCGAACGCACCAGCGTCCATACCTTCCCGGACTGGTCGAACGCCGAGGATGGTCCCGCAGGTCGGGAGCGCAGCGATCCGGGGCCCGGCAGGGTGATCAGCAGCCGGCTCGACACCGACGATCGGGACGACGCCGATCCGAACACCGAGGAGAGCCCCATCATCGACGTGCCGGAAGAGCCGCATCCTCCGGAGCACGAATGGGCGCCGCAGGTCGTTCCCGGTGGTGCGCACCGCAGACCGTCGGAAGTGGACCCCGCGTTGAGCGGCTGGCAGCCTCAGCCGCCGCCCGAGCAGCCGCGCACCCCCCAGCCCGAGGTCCAGTCGCCGTGGGTGATGCCCGAGCCGCCACCCCGGCCGACGCCACCACCACTACCACCGCCGCCGCCTGCGCCGCCGCAGTGGCAGGAGCCCGAGCCTGCACGACGGAACAGCCTTGGCGGTGATCCGGAATGGCGTCCTGCGCCAGCGGAGGGGCAGTTCATCCCTGCAGGCAATCCCGGCAGCAACTGGCTGTCCGACGTCGCCGAGAACGGGTCGTCGGCGCATACGGCGCCTGCCACACCGGAGCCGCCAACGCCCGAGCCGCCAACGCCCGAGCCCGCGATGACGCCGCCGCCCGCCGAGGTGCCGCGAGGCCGTCACTCCACGACAGGCGCGACCGATGCGGACGCCCCACGACGAGCGAGGCACTCCGCGCCTGCCGACGTCGACCCCGGCCGACGCCCGTCCGCGCCGACGCTGGCCCCGCCGCCCACGCCGCAACCACCGCCGCCTCCGCCGTCCGAGTCCGAAAGTGCTGCACGTCACCGTGAGCTCGAGGAATCGGAGCCGGACGATGGCCAGCACATCGGTGGCCAGCCATTATCCGAATTGCTCGCGCGTTTGCAGGTCGGGTCGACTGGCGGTGGTCGGCGCCGACGTCGCGAGGAATGAGTTAATCTCTCTTCGTCCGTCCGGTACCCGCAGCGCGGGACTGGAACGAATTGGCTCATGACGTCAGCGAGGTCGTCTGCAGTGGGGACCCCCAACGGATTCCGTCCGGCTCGGCTTGCCATCGGCATCGTCTCCGCCGGTCGCGTTGGCACGGCCCTTGGTGTGGCGTTGGAGCGTGCCGAACACGTCGTGGTTGCGTGCAATGCCATCTCCCGGGCGTCGCGTCAGCGCGCCGAACGTCGGCTGCCCGACACTCCGGTGCTGCCCGTCGACGAGGTCGCTCGCCGCGCGGATCTGCTTCTGCTGGCCGTTCCCGACACCGAACTCGCAGGTCTGGTGTCCGGGCTGGCCGCAACCGGATCGGTGCGGCCAGGTGCCATCGTCGCGCACACCGCGGGCGCCGCAGGCATCTCCGTGCTGAACCCGCTCACCGAACAGGGCTGCGTGCCACTGGCGATCCACCCTGCCATGACGTTCACCGGCGCCGACGAGGACATCGTCCGCCTGTCCGACGCGTGCTTCGGCGTCACCGCGGCCGACGAGGTCGGGTACGCCATAGCGCAGTCACTGGTGCTCGAGATCGGTGGCGAGCCGTTCCGTGTGCCCGAGGACGTCCGCGCGCTGTACCACGCGGCGCTGGCCCACGCGGGCAACCACGTGATCACCGTGCTGCTCGACGCCGTCGAGGCATTGCGAGGTGCACTGAGGGGCCAAGGACTGCTCGGTCAGGAGCTGGTCGGCGACGAGCCAGGCGGCCTCGCCGAGCGCGTGATCGGCCCGCTCGCCCGCGCATCGGTGGAGAACGCCTTGCGGCGCGGCCAGGCCGCCCTCACCGGACCGGTCGCCAGGGGTGACGCAGCCGCAGTCACCGCGCACCTGCGGGCCCTCCGCGAACTGGATCCCGAACTGGCGCAGGCATATCGGACCAACTCCTTGCGCACAGCCCAGCGTGCGCACGCTCCAGCCGACGTATTCGCCGCGTTGGCCGAACCGTCGACCTCAGGAGGGCAGCCGTGACCGCCCGCAAGCCACCGAAGTTCACCGCAGGAGAGCTCAACGTCTATCCGCGTCCTCAGGACGTGTCGGACGTGTCGCGCGCGCTGCGGACGACGGGACGGCGCGTCGTGCTGGTGCCGACCATGGGCGCCCTGCACGAGGGTCACCTGACGCTGGTGCGGGCGGCCAAGCGCGTGCCTGGTGCGGTCGTGGTGGTGTCGATCTTCGTCAATCCCTTGCAGTTCGGCGCCGGCGAGGACCTCGGCGCGTACCCGCGCCCGCTCGACGACGACCTGGCCGTGCTGCGTGCCGAAGGCGTGGAGGTGGTGTTCACGCCGACCGCCGCCGACATGTACCCGCACGGCCAGCGAACCACCGTCGTGCCGGGACCCCTCGGCGCTGAACTCGAGGGTGCTTCCCGGCCAACGCATTTCGCCGGGATGCTGACGGTGGTCCTCAAGTTGTTCCAGATCGTTCGGCCCGACCGCGCGTTCTTCGGCGAGAAGGACTACCAACAACTCGTGCTGGTGCGGCAGATGGTCGATGACCTCGACGTCGACGTGAAGATCGTGGGCGTGCCGATCGTGCGCGAACCGGACGGCCTGGCCATGTCATCGCGCAACCGGTACCTCGACGACGTCGAGCGAGAGCAGGCAGGCGCCCTGTCGGCGGCGCTGCTCGCAGGCATGTACGCCGCATCGCGAGGAGCATCCGAGGCGCTGGAGGCTGCACGCGCGGTGCTCGTCGAGGTGCCCGTGATCGACGTGGACTACCTCGAGGTACGCGACACCTGGCTGGGCCCTGCGCCCGCCGAGGGAGTGGCGCGGCTGCTGGTTGCGGCGCGCCTTGGCCGGACCAGGCTTCTCGACAACATCACAATAGACATCGGCGCATCGGCCGGCATCGACGGGCATTCCCGGGTCGAGTCGGACCAGAATCACGAATTACCTTGGAGGAATTGATGTTACGAACCATGTTGAAGTCCAAGATTCACCGGGCCACCGTGACGCAGGCCGATCTGCACTACGTCGGCTCCGTCACCATCGACGCAGATCTGATGGACGCCGCCAACCTGCTCGAGGGTGAGCAGGTGACCATCGTCGACATCGACAACGGCAACCGGTTGGTCACCTACGCCATCACCGGCGCGCGGGGCAGCGGCGTGATCGGGATCAACGGCGCAGCAGCGCATCTGGTGCATTCAGGGGACCTGGTCATCCTCATCGCGTACGCCTCGCTGGAGGACGCCGAGGCTCGCACCTTCCAGCCGAGGGTGATCTTCGTGGACGGGCAGAACCGCCAGATCGACCTCGGCCACGATCTCGCCTTCGTGCCTGCCGACGCGGCCGACCTGATGTCACCACGGTAACGACGTGCTACTCGCCATCGACGTCCGCAACACCCACACCGTCGTCGGCTTGGTCGAGGGCTCTGGTGATCACGCCAAGGTGGTGCAGAACTGGCGGATTCGCACCGAATCCGAGGTCACCGCAGACGAACTGGCCCTCACCATCGACGGTCTGATCGGCGACGACGCCGAGCGGCTGACCGGCGCCACCGGGCTGTCGACGGTGCCGTCGGTGCTTCACGAGATCCGCGTGATGCTCGAGCAGTACTGGCCAGCGGTGCCGCACGTGCTCATCGAGCCCGGGGTGCGTACCGGGATCCCGCTCCTCGTCGACAACCCGAAGGAGGTCGGCGCCGACCGCATCGTGAACTGCCTCGCGGCCTACCAGCGGTTCCATACGGCAGCAATCGTCGTCGACTTCGGGTCGTCCATCTGCGTGGACGTCGTGTCGCACAAGGGCGAGTTCCTCGGCGGTGCGATCGCCCCGGGCGTGCAGGTGTCATCGGATGCCGCCGCGGCGCGCTCTGCCGCGCTGCGCCGCGTCGAGTTGACCCGGCCGCGGTCGGTCATCGGCAAGAACACCGTCGAGTGCATGCAGGCAGGCGCGGTGTTCGGCTTCGCGGGTCTGGTGGATGGCCTGGTGAACCGGGTGCGCGAGGACGTCGACGGCTTCGACGGCCACGACGTCGCGGTGGTGGCCACCGGGCACACCGCGCCCCTGGTGTTGCCCGACCTGCGCACCGTCGAGCACTACGACAAGCACCTCACGCTCAACGGCCTGCGGCTGGTGTTCGAGCGCAACCGCGACATTCAGCGCGGCAAGCTCAAACAAGCCCGCTAGCCACTGCCCCCTCGCTGGAAATGGGGGCCCAGGTGAACTTCATTTAAGCTGGCACGTCGTGAGCTCTGCAGATGCGCCCGACTCTGGAGCGGCCCCGGCCGCGACATCCGACCCTGACCTTCCCGAGCAGTTCCGGATCCGTCAGGCCAAGCGCGAGCGGCTGCTGGCCGACGGCAAGGACCCGTACCCCGTCGAGGTGGCGCGCACCGACACCCTCGCGGAGATCCGCAAGAACTACCCCGATCTGCCAGCGGGAACGGAGACCGGGCAGACCGTCGGTCTCGCGGGCCGCGTGGTGTTTGCCAGAAACTCGGGCAAGCTCTGCTTCGCGACACTGCAGGAAGGCGACGGCACCCAACTGCAGGCGATGATCAGTTTCGACAAGGTGGGCGCCGAATCACTCGACGCCTGGAAGTCCGACGTCGACCTCGGCGACATCGTGTTCGTGCACGGTGAGGTGATCAGCTCGCGGCGCGGAGAATTGTCTGTGCTTGCCGATTCCTGGCAAATCATCTCGAAAGCGCTTCGGCCACTTCCCGTCGCGCACAAGGAGATGACCGAGGAATCGCGGGTTCGGCAACGGTATGTCGACCTGATCGTGCGGCCGGAGGCCAGGACCATCGCACGTCAACGGATTGCCGTCGTGCGCGCGGTGCGTTCGGCATACGAGCGCCGAGGCTTCCTGGAAGTCGAAACTCCGATGCTGCAGACACTCGCGGGTGGCGCCGCCGCCAGGCCATTCGTGACGCACTCCAATGCCCTCGATGCAGATCTCTTCCTTCGGATCGCGCCCGAGTTGTTCCTCAAGCGGTGCTTGGTGGGCGGTTTCGAGAGGGTCTTCGAGTTGAATCGGGTGTTTCGAAACGAGGGTGCGGATTCCACGCATTCTCCGGAATTCGCGATGCTGGAGACATATCAGGCGTACGGAACCTACGACGATTCCGCGATCGTGACGCGCGAGATAATTCAGGAGGTCGCCGACGAGGCGATTGGCACGCGCAACGTCCCACTGCCAGACGGCACCACCTACGATCTCGACGGAGAATGGACCACCGTCGAAATGTATCCCTCACTGTCGGAGGCACTGGGCGAGGAGATCACCCCCGAGACATCTGCCGACCACCTGTGGTCGATTGCAGACCGATTGGGCGTCGAGATTCCGCGTGACCGCGGTTATGGGCACGGAAAGCTCGTCGAGGAGCTGTGGGAGCACACGGTCGGGGAGAAGCTCTGGGCGCCGACCTTCGTCCGCGACTTCCCCATCGAGACCACACCTCTCACGCGATCGCACCGCAGCATTCCCGGCGTCACCGAGAAGTGGGATCTGTATGTGCGACGGTTCGAGTTGGCCACCGGTTATTCGGAACTGATCGATCCGGTGATTCAACGGGAAAGATTCGAAGCCCAGGCCCGTGCTGCAGCAGCCGGCGATGACGAGGCAATGCTTCTCGACGACGATTTCCTTGCCGCATTGGAGTATGCGATGCCGCCGACCACGGGAACGGGAATGGGTATCGACCGCTTGTTGATGGCCCTGACGGGACTGTCGATTAGAGAGACTGTATTGTTCCCGATAGTGCGCAGACACGGCAACTGATCTACCGAGATTGCATCGCTTGTTGAATGGCTTGCGTTTCTATGTCAGCATTGTGGCGGGGTTCGGGATCAAAACGACGCGTTCCCAGGCAGAAGGGTCAGTGTGAGGTAATGGCAAAAAAAGTGACCGTCACCTTGGTCGACGATTTCGACGGTGAAGGTGCTGCCGACGAGACCGTTGAATTCTCGATCGACGGAGTGAGCTATGAGATCGACCTTTCGTCCAAGAATGCCGCAAAGCTCCGGAACGAACTGAAGCAATGGGTCGAGGCAGGCCGCCGCGTCGGTGGCCGCCGAAGGGGCCGATCTGCGGGTTCTGGCCGTGGCCGGGCTTCCATCGACCGGGAACAGAGCGCCGCCATCCGTGATTGGGCACGCCGCAATGGACACAATGTGTCCACCCGCGGGCGCATTCCGGCCGACGTCATCGACGCATTTCACGCCGCAACGTAGGCGGGAGTTGCCAAGGACCCGGTGAACGAATCCGGGTCGGTACGCGCTTTCGCTAGCGGCGAACTCATCGGCGCCCACCGCGGAAACGTTTGACGCCTACCAGGCGTTGGTCTCTTTGCAGCGCGGGATACGTGACGCCGGGCCCTGGATCAGCCAGGGGACAGGCACCGCGCCCCGGCCCGCCGCCCATTACAGTGGACGGCAGGTGCAGTAGGCAGACGCCGTACGGGGTAGTTCCAAGAGCTGCGCTACCTATGGAGAGCAGGTAACCACCGATGTTCGAACGCTTCACGGACCGCGCACGTCGCGTCGTCGTCCTGGCGCAAGAAGAAGCCAGGATGCTGAACCACAACTACATCGGCACCGAGCACATCCTCCTTGGGCTGATTCACGAAGGTGAGGGCGTAGCCGCCAAGTCGCTGGAGTCGCTGGGCATCTCTCTCGAAGGTGTCCGCAGTCAGGTCGAGGAGATCATCGGTCAGGGCCAGCAGGCGCCGTCGGGCCACATCCCCTTCACCCCGCGCGCCAAGAAGGTCCTCGAGCTGAGCTTGCGCGAGGCGCTGCAGCTCGGCCACAACTACATCGGCACCGAGCACATTCTGCTCGGCCTGATTCGCGAGGGCGAGGGCGTCGCGGCCCAGGTCCTGGTGAAGCTTGGCGCCGAATTGACCCGGGTGCGCCAGCAGGTCATCCAGCTGCTGAGCGGCTACCAGGGCAAGGAGACCGCAGAGGCGGGGACCGGCGGCCGTGGGGGCGAGGCGGGTAACCCGTCGACGTCGCTGGTGCTCGACCAGTTCGGCCGCAACCTGACCGCGGCGGCGATGGAGGGCAAGCTCGACCCCGTCATCGGCCGTGAGAAGGAAATCGAGCGGGTCATGCAGGTGCTGAGCCGCCGTACCAAGAACAACCCGGTACTGATCGGCGAGCCCGGCGTCGGCAAGACCGCCGTCGTCGAGGGTCTCGCGCAGGCCATCGTGCACGGTGACGTTCCGGAGACGCTGAAGGACAAGCAGCTCTACACCCTCGACCTGGGTTCGCTGGTTGCCGGTTCGCGCTACCGCGGTGACTTCGAGGAACGCCTCAAGAAGGTGCTCAAGGAGATCAACACCCGCGGCGACATCATCCTGTTCATCGACGAGCTGCACACGCTCGTCGGAGCGGGTGCCGCCGAGGGCGCCATCGACGCTGCCAGCATCCTCAAGCCGAAGCTGGCCCGCGGCGAGCTGCAGACCATCGGTGCCACCACCCTCGACGAGTACCGCAAGTACATCGAGAAGGACGCCGCTCTGGAGCGACGCTTCCAGCCCGTCCAGGTGGGTGAGCCCACCGTCGAGCACACCATCGAGATCCTCAAGGGTCTGCGTGACCGCTACGAGGCGCACCACCGGGTGTCCATCACCGACGGTGCGATCGTCGCCGCGGCCACCCTGGCCGACCGGTACATCAACGACCGGTTCTTGCCGGACAAGGCGATCGACCTGATCGACGAGGCCGGCGCCAGGATGCGCATCCGCCGCATGACCGCACCGCCAGACCTGCGCGAGTTCGACGAGAAGATCGCCGACGCGCGCAGGGAGAAGGAATCCGCGATCGACGCGCAGGACTTCGAGAAGGCCGCGAACCTGCGGGACCGCGAGAAGACCCTCGTCGGCCAGCGCGCCGAGCGGGAGAAGCAGTGGCGCTCAGGTGATCTCGACGTCGTCGCCGAGGTCGACGACGAGCAGATCGCCGAGGTGCTCGGCAACTGGACCGGCATTCCCGTGTTCAAGCTGACCGAGGCCGAGACCACGCGCCTGCTCCGCATGGAGGATGAGCTGCACAAGCGGATCATCGGCCAGGAGGACGCGGTCAAGGCGGTCTCGAAGGCCATCCGGCGTACCCGCGCAGGCCGGAAGGATCCGAAGCGGCCGTCGGGCTCGTTCATCTTCGCCGGCCCGTCCGGTGTCGGTAAGACCGAGCTGTCCAAGGCGCTCGCCGAGTTCCTGTTCGGCGACGACGACGCCCTCATCCAGATCGACATGGGTGAGTTCCACGACCGCTTCACCGCTTCGCGGCTGTTCGGTGCCCCTCCCGGGTACGTCGGCTACGAAGAGGGTGGCCAGCTCACCGAGAAGGTGCGGCGCAAGCCGTTCTCCGTCGTCCTGTTCGACGAGATCGAGAAGGCGCACCAGGAGATCTACAACAGCCTGTTGCAGGTGCTCGAGGACGGCCGTCTCACCGACGGCCAGGGTCGCACGGTCGACTTCAAGAACACCGTGCTGATCTTCACCTCGAACCTTGGCACGTCCGACATCAGTAAGGCGGTCGGGCTCGGCTTCACGCAGGGTGGCGGCGAGAACAACTACGAGCGGATGAAGCAGAAGGTCAACGACGAGCTGAAGAAACACTTCCGCCCGGAGTTCCTGAACCGCATCGACGACATCATCGTCTTCCACCAGTTGACGCGCGAAGAGATCATCACGATGGTCGATCTGATGATCGGCCGGGTCTCCAAGCAGCTCAAGGCCAAGGACATGACCATGGAGCTCACGGACAAGGCGAAGGCGCTGCTGGCCAAGCGCGGCTTCGACCCGGTGTTGGGTGCCCGCCCGCTGCGGCGGACCATCCAGCGCGAGATCGAGGACGCGCTCAGCGAGAAGATCCTGTTCGACGAGATCGGAGCGGGTCAGCTCATCACCGTCGACGTGGACAACTGGGACGGCGAGGCCGCCAACATCGAGGATGCGGTGTTCACGTTCGTGGGCAACAAGCGCGTCTCCGCGGACGCCGAGGCTGACCCGGCGCTGGCCGGCGCGCCCGGAGCGACGGCGACGGCCACCGAGTAACCGCAGTTCAACGCA